>JAGACE010000021.1 GCA_017614275.1 Clostridia bacterium
CCGACCATGTGGAAGATGTCCGGGTTGACGCAGTCGAACCAGGGGTAGCCCACGTCTTCTCTCTTCCGGCGTTCATACACCGTGACGTCATATCCGTTTTTGGCGAGCGTGGCGCCGCACATCATGGCGGCGTGGCCCGCTCCCGCTATTACGATGGTTTTCCCCATTGCTTCGTTTCCTTTCTCCGTTTCATCAGATCCAGTTCGGAGCCAGGGGCTCGTCGTGGAAGTCGACCGCTTCGTACTTCTTCTCCGGATAGCAGTAACCGGAGACGGGCGGCGTGGGATTGTAGATCTTGTCGATCTCCAGATAGCCGGCGCCCTTCGAGGTCTCATGATAGGTGCCTTTCAGCAGGGTGGCCTCCATGTCCAGGCTCATGCCGTAGATAGAAGCGCGCATGCCGTCTTTCAGGTCCTTGCACATGTCGGAATACGGCGCCTTCGTGAAGAAGACGCGGCTCGAGGACGCGGACTGGGCCTGGATGATGGGGACGATCTTCGGGAAGCCGTCCTCGCCCATGAAGCCCAGGTATTCCAGGGTCAGGAGACCGTTCATGAACTTCTGGGTCCAGGGCCGCATGACCTGCTTGCTCTTGTCTCCGGCATGGAACGGTTTCATCGCCATGACGCGCAGCGCGTTGGCCACGACGCCCGCCATGTTGAGGGGCTGTCCCTCGGAGATGTCGTTGAGGTCCGCATAGTGGACTTCGCAGACGCCGAAGTAGGTGTTGAACCGGAACAGCTGGTACTGGTTGATGTAGACATAGTCCTCCCCTTCCGTCAGGGAATGGGTGAACGTCATCTTGCCGGTCCAGAACTTCTTGTCGAGCGACATGATGATGAAGCCGGTCTGCGGATACTGGTAAATGAGTTTTTTGCTGATGCCGCGGATGAATTCGCCGAACATCATCTCGTCGTCCCCCTTGTTCAGAAGGCTCGACGCGTTGAACATGTGCACATCGCCTTCTCCGTCCTGGACGGCGACGATGGCGATCTTATAAGGGTTATCGAAGGTCTTTTTCTCTTCGTCCGTCAGTTTTCTCATACAGGTTTCCTCCTTCAATCCATTAGTTTTCCAGAGCGGTGGCTCCGCTCCAGAACGCGATCGGAGAGCCGCTGGCCTGTGCCAGCGCGGTCAGTTCTTCCATGCGGGCTTTGGCGATGAGTCCCTTGCCTTTGAAGTCCCACTCCTTGCCGAGCCGTTCGTACTTATCGACGCAGAGGTTGTTGAACGAGCAAAGTTCCCACTTCTCCACCCGGTCCCGGACGATGCCGGCGAGCCCTTTGATGTTCTCGTCGGTGTCCGTAGCGCCCGGGATGATGGGCGTGCGTACCCAGATGCGGGCGTCGGTGCCTGCCAGCCATTCGAAGTTCTCGAAGATGATCTTGTTGGACTGGCCGGTGTACTTCACATGCTCCGCGTCGTCGAACAGCTTGAGGTCGTACAGGAAGATGTCCGTGTACGGCAGCAGCTGTTCATAGACGTCCCGGCGGTTGAAGCCGCAGGTGTCGAGCGCGGTGTGGACGCCGTCCGCTTTGCACTTCTTGAAGAATGCCAGCACGTCTTCCCACTGGAGGGTGGCTTCGCCGCCGGACATCGTGATCCCGCCGTCTTTGCCCCAGAAGGCACGGTCTTTGATGACCGTGGCGTAGAGGTCGTCGACGGTGTAGTTCACGCCTTTGAGTTCCAGGGCCTGGGTCGGGCACTCGCGGGTGCAGGTGCCGCAGGCTTCGCAGAAGTCCGCGGTGTGCACGCCGTCTTCGTCAAAGGTGATGCCGTGCTTCGGGCAGACTTTGGCGCAGATGCCGCAGCCCATGCACAGGACCCCTTTCCACTCGACGTGGGACCGGGGTTCGATGCTCTCCGGATTGTGACACCAGGTACACGCCAGCGGACAGCCCTTCAAAAACACGGTGGTCCGAAGACCCGGGCCGTCTTCCGTCGACATACGCTGGATGTCCAAAACTTTCATGTTAGTACCCCATGTGGCTTTCTCTGGCAATGATCTCATCCTGCAGCTCGCGGCCGATGGACACGAAGTACGCGTTGTAGCCGGTGATGCGGACGAGCAGGTGTCTGTAGTCCTGCGGGTGGGCCTGCGCTTCTCTCAGGACGTCGGGGTCCAGGATGTTGATCTGCAGGGCCGTTCCGCCGTTCTCGATGTAACCGTGCAGGAAGGACTTGAATTTCTCTTTGTGCGTTGGATCGCGGATCAGCGATGTATTGAAGGTGATGGTGTGCGATGCGCCGTTCGGCAGGTAGTTGACATACTCGGTCCAGTCGCCGTTTCCGTCAACCTTGCCGCCGAGGGCCTTGCCGACGGAGTTGGCGTTGGAGGTCGGGCCGTTGATGTCCGCGCCGTTGGACGGGCAGATCGCGTTCGACAGGAACTGCGGATTCGCGCGGCCGTTGGCGGAGGCCTTCATGACGTAGGAGCCGCCGACCCAGTAGTTCCAGGACAGCATGCCCGGACGGAACCGTCTGTGGGTGGACTTGGTCTCATACTTCCAGGTCTCGTCGGACCAGAATTCCATGACCTCGCGGGCCAATTCGTCCGCTTCGTCGTCGTCGCGGCCGTACTTCGGCGCGCGGTTCTTGGCCTTTGCCTGCAGGACGTCATGGCCCTCCCAGTTGTCGTAGAGCGCCTGGACGAGTTCTTCCAGGGTGCATTCTTTCTTGTCGTACACGAGGTACTTCACCGCAAGAAGGCTGTCGACCGTGGAGGCGAAGGTGACGCCCTCCATGGTGACGAAGCCGATCTCGGCGCCGCCCTGCGTAACGTCCAGGCCCTTCTCGGCACAGCCGCCGACCAGGCAGGACAGGTACGGAGTCGGGTTGTACTTCGCGCGGATGGCTTCGGACAACTCGTAGTTGTCGACGAATTTCTTGATCAGGTATTCGGTCTGCTTCTTGTAGGCGTCGAAGAACTTCTCCCAGGTGTCGAGGTCTTTCAGCTCGCCGGTCTTCGGACCGTCCTGGGTCAGTTTCGTGGGCTTGCCGCCCATGATGTCCTCATAGGGCTCCATGTCCTTGCCGTTGCCGTAAACCAGTTCCATCGCCTTCAGCAGGTTGATGTTGTTGTCGACGGTGCCGGAGCGGTCGTTGCCGACCATGGTGTTCTCCAGGCAGCCGACCGGAGCGTACTCGCAGACGTTGTCTTCGTTGATCAGATCGCCGTAGAATCTCGCCTCGCGGAGCATGCCCGCCATGGAGCGCTCGTCGAAGTTCAGCAGGAACGGAGCGCCCTGCGACTTGGAGATCATGTCCACGACCTTGTCGAGGAGTTTCTCCGGGGAGCCTTTGTGCAGACGGACGTTCGGCTTCGGCTCCAGGATGGGGCTCCAGTCGTCGATGACGTCGAGGATGAGATAGGTCAGGTCGTTGGTCATATCCTGACCGTCCTTGCCCATGCCGGAGATGGTCAGCAGCTGACCGTAACCGGCGGTGATGCCCTGGTTGCCGCCGACTTTGATGTAGCCGTCATAAGCCGAGTTGCAGTGGAACCACATGCAGCCGAGGATATCCTTCATGAAGTCTTCGGACATGCCGTCTTCGATGGACTTTTTATAGTACGGATAGAGGTACTGGTCGATGCGTCCGAAGGAGACGCCGGGGCCGGGATAGTTCTCGTCCGACATGACCAGCATGTGGGTCATCCACAGGGACTGGACGGCCTCCCAGAAGTTGGTGGCGCCGTTCCAGGGGACTTTCGCGGTGTTCTCGGCCATCTTCAGGAGCTCTTCCTTCCGGACCGGGTCGTCGACCTTGTCCGCGCACTGCTTGCAGTACATGGAGAATTTCTCCGAGAGTTCCTTCGGGATGGTGCAGGACGTCATCATGGCGCGCAGCTGGGCGCCGTGCTGACCGTTCTTGTCGGCTTCGGAGAGCTCGTTGTACATCGCTTCATAGCGTTCATACTCTGCCTTGAAGCCGTGGTCGACGATCTTCTGGTAGCCCGGAACAAGATGGCCGGACGTGGCGCCGCCGTTGCCGTAGCCGTGCTGGAAGATCCATTTCATGCTCTTGCGGGCCTCTTTGACCAGCCGGTCGCGCTCTTTCTGCTCCGCCTCGGTCAGGCACATGGAGGTAAAGACGTTGAAACGGGCGCCGCAGAGCAGGTCGCCCGGGATGATCTCCATGGGGACCTGATTGACCATGACTTCTTTCAGAAAGTCCGCCTTGCGTTCG
Organism: Clostridia bacterium; assembly: GCA_017614275.1. Lineage (GTDB taxonomy): Bacteria > Bacillota > Clostridia > Oscillospirales > Acutalibacteraceae > RUG420. The sequence goes on from JAGACE010000021.1 coordinate 4,189, forward strand.
ACCAGGGACTTGTCCCAGAAGCCGTCCGGCATCGGGACCACCTGGGCCAGCTGACGGAACGTCGATCCGAAGGTGGAGAGGAACGTGTGGTTCTCCGGCACGATGTAGTAGGTCATCTCATCGAACTGAAGGTCCCAGGGCGTCCCCGTGGTGTACGCCGTGTACTCATTGTTCCATTTGCGATTCAAACCTTCGAAGTAATAGTCTCTGAGCCACTTGGATCGGGGGCTGAGATCTCCGGGCAGCTTGATCGCGTTCTCATACTTGACTGCCATGTTATTGCCTCCTTTTCAAAACTTCCATAATGATTTTTTCTCCGTGTTCTAATAAAAGCCGCATCTGTGTTTCGGCTTCTTTCACATCTTTGTCAGCGATCGCGTCGGCGATGCGCTGGTGGGTCTCCAGCACGAAGCTGTACACCTCGTGGTCGGAGTAGAACTGTTCGATGAGCGGGATGGAACTCGCCTCGAACGCTTTCATGATGAAGCCGTACACGTCGTTCCCGCTCATCTTGCAGATGGCGTAGTGGAACAGCAGGTCGTACTGGCTCCGTTTCTTCGGATCCTCCTCCGTCCCCTCCTCGATGATGAGGGCGCGGAGCCGCCCGAGCTGGGTGGGCGTGGCGCGTTCCGCCGCCTTGCGGACGCACTCCAGTTCCAGGAACTTCCGGGCCTCCAGCAGGTCCAGGAGCTGCTTTTCCTCCAGCAGTCCGAAGGCCACCTGATCGGCCAGGATGGAGAGGTTGCCCTCGTTCCTCCAGTCCGCCACCTCGATCCATTTCGTGGGGACGATCTTGATGTAGCCGGTGGTCTCCAGATCGACGACCACCGCGTTGATGACGGAACGGCTGACGTTGTAGAGTTCCGCCAGTTCCCTCAGGGGCGGGAGCTTCTCCCCCGGCTCATATTCACCGGAGAGGATCTGGATCTTCAGCTCCTCGATGATGGTTTCGGTCAGGCTTTTTTTCATAAGTCACCTGTTTTCCAGTGGAGTCTGTTTGGTGGTATTACTACCGTGGTATTACCACCAAATCTATTGTATCATGTTGCCTTCGACAAAAAAAGAGATAGAACTGCCAAAAACCATGATTCCTTCTTGTATAAAACAACGAACGCTATCCGATGATCGAGAGCCCTTTGGCGATCATCTGGACGGCCAGGAAAATGACCAGGAGCGCCGAGACCGGCAGGACCCATTTCCATTTGCGGTTCTCAAACACCGAGCTGAGCAGGCCGAACGCCAGCAGCAGCGGGAGCGTGCCGAGGGCGAACACCAGCATGGCCAGCGCGCCCTTCCCCGCGCTCCCGGCGGCGATGGCGTAAAACTGCACCGCCTGCATGGTGCCGCAGGGCAGCAGAGCGGTCATCGCGCCCATGACGATCGCGTTGGACGAATAGAAGCGGCCGAGCGCCTTCGTGTACCATTTCGGCAGGGTGAAGGCGGACTGTCCGAACAGGATGGACACGCCCATGATCAGCATGAACACACCGGAGACGATGGGCACATAGCCGCGGACGGCGTCGGACAGAGAGAGGGCCGCGCCCAGTGCGCCGAGGACCAGGCCGACCAGCGTGTAGGCCAGGATCCGCGCGCCCTGATACTTCAACTGTTCCAGCGTGCGGGACCGCGCGGCCTCGTTCGACGAGACGCTCAGCACGATGCCGCCGCACATGCCGACGCAGTGGATGGACGAGAGCAGGCCGTACAGGAAGATGAGTCCGAGACCTGCGCCCTCGGTGATCACGGGACGCTGAAGCCCGTGTGTGTGCGCGAACTCCGTGATCCCTCCGAGCAGGTCGACATGGAACACGAACTGCAGGAGGACGAAGAGCAGCGTCAGGACCGCCAGGACGGCCAGCAGGACATCCCGGCCCTTGTTCTCATTCGGTTTCAACGGCTTCCCCTCCTCACACGGGTGGCGTTCAGGACGACGGAGATCGAACTTAAGGACATCGCGGCCGCAGCCACGATCGGGTTCAGCAGACCCGCTGCCGCAACACTCAGCGCGACCACGTTATAGATGCACGACAGAGCCAGGTTCTGCCGGATGTTCCGGACCGCTTTCCGGCCGAGCTGCAGACTCCAGGGCACTTTGCGCAGATCGCCGTCCAGGATGACGACGTTGGCGGTGTCCCCGGCCAGGGCGGTCTTCCCGCCCAGTTCGAAGCCCACGTCTGCCCGTGCCAGGGACGGGACGTCGTTCAGTCCGTCTCCGACCATGGCGGTCACGGCGCCGCGCTCCTGTTCGGCGCGCAGCCGGGCGGACTTGTCCTCCGGCAGCTGCC
>JAGACE010000178.1 GCA_017614275.1 Clostridia bacterium
GTCCGGACGGACCCATGTGGTGTACACCGGCGCGGCGGTCGTCTTGACCGACGAGGCCGGGGCAATCGTTGACCGGCAGACGCTGGTCGAGGCCACGGACGTCACGTTTTTCGACCTCTCCGACGAGGAGATCCGGGCGTACATCGCCACGGGAGAGCCCATGGACAAGGCCGGCGCCTACGGCATCCAGGGGCTCGGCTGCACGCTGGTGGAGGGCATTCGGGGCGATTATCTGACGGTCGTCGGGCTGCCGGCGGCGCGGGTCGTCCGGCTGCTGAACAGCGTTGGGGTCGAGCCCTCCGCAGACCACCATATGTAGTTGTTGAGAACGCCCGTCCTTAGTATTATAATAATAAAGCACAACTGGAGTAGTCTCGAAAGGAGTCCCTATACATGTTATTCACTCAGGACATCGGTATCGACCTCGGTACCGCGAACACGCTGGTGTTCGTCAAGGGCAAGGGCATCGTCATCCGCGAGCCCTCTGTCGTGGCCGTCGACGTGCGGTCCAACCCGAACAAAGTCGTCGCCGTCGGCGCAGAGGCCAAGGAAATGATCGGCCGGACTCCCGGATCCATCACCGCGGTCCGTCCTCTGAAGGACGGCGTCATCGCGGACTTCGACATCACAGCGGACATGCTGAAGGAATTCATCCGCCGCGCCATGCTGAACTCCAAGTTCAACAAGGCCCGTGTTATGATCTGCATCCCCTCGGGCGTCACGGAAGTCGAACGCCGTGCCGTCCACGACGCCGCGCGCAGCGCCGGCGCCCGCCAGGTCTCCCTGATCGAGGAGCCCATGGCTGCCGCCATCGGCGCCGGTCTTCCCGTCGCGGAGGCCACCGGCTCCATGGTCGTCGACATCGGCGGCGGTACCGCGGAAGTCGCGGTCATCTCCCTCGGCGACATCGTCACGTCCTGCTCGGCCCGTGTGGCGGGCGACTCGCTGGACGACGCGATCATCGCCTACATCAAGAAGAAATACAACCTCCTCATCGGTGAGCGCACCGCCGAGGAGATCAAGATCAAGATCGGCTCCGCGTTCCCCTACGAGGGTGAAGGCGCCATCGACGTCAAGGGCCGCAACCTGGTGGACGGTCTTCCGAAGAACATCGAAGTCACGTCCGAAGAGGTCCGCGAGGCTCTGGCCGACGCCGTCAACCAGATCCTGGACGCCATCCGCACCACGCTGGAGAAAACACCTCCCGAGCTTGCGGCGGACATCATCGACCAGGGCATCATGCTCACCGGCGGCGGCGCGCTCCTCCGCGGTCTGGACCGTCTCATCTCCGCCGAGACGAAGATGCCGGTCCACGTGGCCGAGAACCCGCTGGACTGCGTGGTCGACGGCACGGGCATCTGCCTGGAGAACGACATGCTGAGTCTGACCAGCACCAAGAATTACGACGAATGATCCTAAGCCAAAAAGGGACCCCTGCCCGGAGTCCCTTTTTCGGACTGTTTACTAACGATTTCGGAAAGGTGGAAGCCACTTGAAAGGCTTTGTCAAAACTCTCTGGTTCCGCATCCTGGCCATCATCCTGGGAGTCCTGCTTCTCTTCCTGATCCTGGCAGTGGCCCTCGGCTGGCACAGTTCGCCCCTGACGGCAACGGCCGGCACCGCCACCCAGCCCCTGTCCCGGGTCACCTCGGTCCTCGGCAACGGCTTCTCCCAGATCGGTCATTTCTTCACCCGGTCCTCGACCTACGAGAAACGCATCGACAGCCTGGAGGCCAAAGTCGTCAGCGCGCAGAAACAGCTGGCGGACTACGAGGAGACCAAACAGAAACTGAAGAGCTACGAGGACTTCCTCGGCATCAAGGAAGAGCACCCGGACTATCAGGTCATCTCGGCCACGGTCATCGGCAAGGATTCCGCGAACCACTTCACGACCTTCGTGTTCAACAAGGGCTCCGCCTCCGGGGTCAAGGTCAACGACCCGGTCATCTACGGGGACGGACAGCTCGTGGGCGTCGTGGCCAAGGTCGCGCCGACCTACTGTGTCGTGTCCACCGTGCTGGACCCGAAGATCAGTATCTCCGCCTATGACATCCGCTCCCGCGAGAGCGGTTATGTGACCAACGACGCGGACATCGTCAAAAAAGGCTTCTGCCGGCTGGCCGGTCTGGACCGGAACACCAAAGTGGCCAAGGGCGACGTCATCTGCACCGCCGGCGTCGGCGGCATCTACCCGCGAGACCTCATCATCGGCACGGTCCGGGAGGTCCGCAGCGGGGACACCGACATCGCCGCCTACGCGATCGTCGAGCCCAACATCGACGTCACGGAGCTGAACGAAGCCCTCATCATGATCGGCTTCGAGGGCCAGGGCATCGCCGTCACCTATGACGAAGAGGCCGAAGGGGAAGACGCCGATTCGCCGGACGTCGTCTCCAACCCGAACCGCAGCACCACCGCGTCCACCACCGGGACGGACACCACGACGGCCGAGGAGACCACCGCCTCCACCACGGCCCGCCGGACCACGACCACCCGGCCGGTGACCACCTTCCGCACCACGGAGGCGAGTGACGAATGAGGGAACGCATCACCTTTGACAGCCGGACCAGACCGCCGGAAGACGGGATGGTACGACGGGTGAGGCGCCCCTGGAGCAACGAGAGGAAGCACAAGTTCTTCTCCACGCTGTTCCTGCTCTTACTCATCCTGTTCTGTCACCTGCTCCAGAATACACCGCACATGTTCCCGACCGTGTTCGGGGCGCACTGCTTCCTGCTGCTGCCCCTGATGGTGTGCATCTCCATGTTCCTGCACAACCTGTCGGCCACGCTCATGTGCACCTTTGCCGGCGTCCTCTGGGACATCTCGGCGGCCGTGCTGGACGGCTTCAACGCCATCTTCTTCCTGCTGGCCTCTACCGGCATCTGTCTCCTCATGAACTACCTCATGCGGAACAACTTCTGGTCCGCCGCCATCCTCGGCGCGCTGACCATCCTGCTGTACGTCACCCTGCACTGGCTGTGCTTCGTCATCCTGCGGGGCGTCCCCGGCGGCGCGCTGACCTACGTCACGTACTACCTGCCGTCCGCGCTGTACAGCTTCCTGTTCACGTCTGTCTTTTACGTCATCCTGCGGCGATTCATGCGCCGTCTGAGAGAACGTTACCCGAAGAGTTCCATGGCCAAGGGCTTCGCGGAACTCCGGTAGATCGCTCTGACATCCCGAAGGAAGGAGGGTCCCCATGGGCATTTCCAAAGGCCGTACCGCGGCGTACTATGTGCTCATCGTGCTGGCGGCGCTGGCGCTCATCGGCGTGTTCATCTATACGACCCTCGTCTCCGGCGCCTACGCCGGGACCTACGGGGCCTACACCACGGCCGTGGACGCCGCGCGGGGAGAGATCCTCGACCGCAACGGCGCACCGCTGGTCACAAACCGCCAGGGCAACTCCATCACCTTCAACTACACCGCCTTCCCGAAAGATCAGGAGAAGCGCAACGAGGTCATCGTATCCCTCGTGCAGCTGTGCGACGCGAACGGCGTGGAGTACATCGACAAGCTCCCCATCAAGGTCTCCAAAAAGACCGGGAAGTATGTCTTCAAGAACAAAGACGAGAACGCCGCTTACCTGAAGTGGCTGAAATCCAAGGACGTCCTGAACCTCAACGAGTACGCCACGGCGGAAAACTGCATGGACGCCCTCATCCGGAAATACCAGCTGGAAGCGTATTCGAAGGAAGACGCCCGCGGCCTGGCCTCGGTGCAGATCGAGATGCTGCGCAACACCTTCAACGCCTCCATGCCCTACACCTTCGCGGAGGACGTCCCCACGGACCTTGTGACCATCATCATGGAGAACAAGAACTTCTACAAGGGCGTCGAGAACACCGTGGAGGCCTACCGGGAATACACCGACGGCACCCTGGCGCCGCACATCCTCGGCCGGGTCTCCGGCATCACGGCGGAAACCTATGAACAGAAGAAGGCCGAACTGGACGAGGCGCTGGACAAGGCGAAGGGCAAGGAAGAGATCGATGAACTCACCCGCAACGCCTACACCATCTCCGACGTCTACGGCAGCTCCGGTCTGGAACTGGCGCTGGAGGACACCCTCCGGGGCTCCCGGGGCGAAAAGACCGTCACCATCGACAACGAGGGCAACTCCACGGACACCTTCACCACCTATCCCGAGCAGGGCAGTTCCGTCATCCTGACGCTGGACAAGAACCTGCA
>JAGACE010000179.1 GCA_017614275.1 Clostridia bacterium
CGACCGGCATCCTGTCCGCGGTCTATAAAGGGAGTTTCTGGGACCACCTGTTCCGATTGCTGTCCTTCATCGGGAACTCGCTGCCGAACTTCCTCATCTCCATCCTGCTGATGTATTTCCTGTGCATCAAGGTGAATCTGTTCCCGGTCATCGCGAGCGGGTCTGTGCAGGGCTTGCTGCTGCCGACACTGGCGCTGGCCATCCCGATGGCCTCCCGTTTCGTGCGGCAGATCCGTGCGGAAGTCCTCGAGGAGATCGGACATGACTATGTGACGGGCCTTGCGGCCCGTGGCGTCAAGTCGTCCTGGATCCTGTTCCGCAACGTCCTGCGCAACGCCTTGAGCTCCATCCTGACCATCATCGGTCTCGCCATCGGCGGTCTGATGGGCGGCAGCGTGGTCGTCGAGACCATCTTCCCCTGGCCCGGCGTCGGCAAACTGGCCATGGACTCCATCACCGCGCGGGACTATCCGGTCATCCAGGGATTCGTGCTCATCATGGCCTTCGTCTACGTGCTCGTCAACCTGCTCACGGATCTCTGCCACCACTGGCTCGATCCGCGGGTGGAACTGGAATAGGGGGGAGGCTGTTTTATGAATCCGTTTCGGAAACGAAGCAAACAGCTGACCCGGGAACAGCTGCGTCGCCGCATGCTGATCCTGCTGGTCCTGGCGGGCCTCCTGTGCATCTTCGCTCTGGTGGCGCCCTATCTGACCCCCAACGACCCGAACGAACCCAACGCCGCCTACATGAACGCGGCGCCGTGCAAAGAGTTCCCGCTCGGGGCGGACCGCTACGGGCGATGTGTCCTCTCTCGCATCATGATCGGTGCCCGCACGTCGATCTTCGCCGCGGTCGCGCTGGTCTTCGTCACCTTCGTGGTCGGGTCCCTGCTCGGCATCCTGTGCGGCTATTACGGGGGCATCCTGGATACGGTGATCATGCGCATCGCCGACATCTTCCTGGCTTTTCCGCAGATGGTCCTTGCCATCGCGGTGGCCGGCGTCCTCGGCGGAAGCCTGCTGAACGCGATGATCGCGCTCGGCATTTCCGGGTGGACGCTGTATGCCCGACTGGCCAGGACCCACACGATGGCCCTGAAGAACGAGCCCTTTGTCATCGCGGCAAAGATGAACGGCAGTTCCGGCCTGAACATCATGCTTCGGCATTTGCTGCCGAATATGATCGGCCCCCTGACCGTCAACGCGGCCACACAGATCGGCACGAACATGATCGGCATCGCCGGTCTGAGCTTCCTGGGACTCGGCGTCGTTCCGCCCAAGGCGGAATGGGGTTCCATGATCAACGAGGCCAGAGCTTATATCCAGCTGGCCCCGTGGTCGGTCTTCGCGCCTGCCGTGGCCGTCATCGTCACCGTCATGCTGTTCAATTATCTCGGCGACGCCGTCCGGGACTATTCGGATGTAAGTGAGGCGAAGGGATGACAGAGAAACGTACGATCAAAACCGTCCGTGCGGTCAAGGCGGAGCCTTCCGCCTCCCCGGACGTCTTGCTTCGCATGAAGGACCTGCGGGTCTCCTACGGCCCTGTAGAGGCCCTTCACGGCTATTCGCTGGACCTTGTGCCGGGACAGATCCATGTCATCGCCGGCGAATCCGGGTCCGGAAAATCCACCATCCTGAAAGCGCTCCTCGGGTTGACTTCCTATAATGCGGAGGTGACCGGCGGGTCCATCACCCTTGCCGGGAAAGATGTCCTGGCGGTCTCGGACAAGGAACGCAGGGAACTGCTCGGGGACGAGATCGGGCTCATCGCCCAGAACCCCGCGGCCTCCTTCAATCCTCTGCGGACCTTCCGGGTCCAGTTCGAGGAGACCCTGGAGAGCCACGGCCGCAAACTGGACGAGGACGAGGTCTTCCACGTGTTCCGGACGCTCGGCCTGCCCACGGACGGGCGGGTCCTGTCCAGTTGTCCCTACGAAGTCAGCGGCGGGATGTGTCAGCGGGTGGCCATCGCCCTCCTGATGCTCCTGAGACCCCGGCTCCTGCTCTGCGATGAGGTGACCTCCGCGCTGGACGTCACCACGCAGAAACAGGTGGCGGACGAACTGCTGCGTCTGAGAGACGAGACCGGGATGGGCATGCTGCTCGTCACGCACAACCTGGGGCTCGCGGCCTACATGGCAGACAGCATCAGCATCCTGCTGAACGGCGACTGCGTGGAACAGGGGACTACAGTCCTGGAGGATCCGCAGCACGAATACACGAAAGAACTCCTGCGCGATGTGCCGGATTTCAAAGAGATCCTGCGGGAACGCCGGGCGTTCGAAAGCGGCTCACCCGAGGCGCTGACCCTGTCCGACGTCCACAAGTCCTATAAGGTGCGGGGCAGCCATGTCCAGGCGCTCAAGGGCGTGAGCATGGCCCTGAACAAGGGCGAGATCCTCGGCGTCGTCGGCGAGTCCGGCTCCGGCAAATCCACCATCCTCCGTCAGGCCAGCGGCCTGGAGACTCCGGAGGAAGGGGAGGCCTCCGTCCACGGCAAATACCAGTACATCTTCCAGGACGCCTACGCGTCCTTCGATCCGCGGATGACCATCCGCCAATCGCTGTATGAGAGCATCCGCAACGCGGCGAGGAAGGACGACAAACCCGTTCGAAAAGGGCGGAGCGTCCCGGAATACGACGACCTCATCCGTTCGATCCTGACAGAAGTCGGCCTGAAGGAGACGCTCCTGGACCGCTATCCGTCCCGGCTCTCCGGCGGCCAGTGCCAGCGCATGGCCATCGCCCGCGC
>JAGACE010000180.1 GCA_017614275.1 Clostridia bacterium
CCGAACTTCCACCTCGTCCGCGGGGACTTCGCGACGCACCCCTTCGAACCGGCGTCCTTCGACCTCGTCTACTCTGCGGCGACCATCCAGTGGATCGGCGAGGAGGTCGCCTATCCGCGCTGCCGCGACCTGCTCCGCCCCGGCGGGACGCTCGCGATGTTCCTCCTGCGAAGCGACTACCGGACCCCGAGCCCCGCCCTCTACGCCGACATCCAGAAGGTGTACGACGAGTGGTACCGCACCGACACGCCCTACACGAAGCGCTTCGACTACGAGGGCGCCGGCGCCTGGGGCTTCCATTCGATGGAGCGCCGCGAGTTCCCCTTCCGCCGCACCTACACGGCGGACGACTATGTCGCCTACATCGGGACGCACTCCGACCACATCGGCCTCCGCCCCGAATGCCGCGACGCCTTCTACGGCGGCATCCGCGCCGCCATCGGGCGGCACGGCGGCGTTCTCGAAATGGCCGGCGCATACATCCTCTACCTCTGGACAAGGCAGTCATGACACGGAAAACACCAAGCGGAAGGAATCTGGACATGGCGAACGTACATCCCCTGGGCCGGATCGGGAACCGGGTCCATCGCGCCGCCGCGCTTTTCGGCATGGCCGCGCTCCTCCTTCTGCCGGGACCGCTTTCCGGCGCGGGGAAAGACGCCCGGAAGGAGGTCCGGGTCGCCTACCAGGAATTCAACCGGCAGATGATGGTGGACGAGAACAACAACCCGGTGTCCGGCTATGCCTACGACTACGTCCAGACGATCGGGACCTACGCCGGATGGGACGTGAAGTTCACGCCCTGCAACAGCTTTGCCGACAGCCTGAAGAAGCTCCGCGCGGGGGAGGTCGACCTCATCTACGAGATCAGCTACACGGAGGAGCGTGCCAGGGAAATCCTGTTCCCGGACGAGCCGATGGGGCAGGAATACTACTACCTGTACTCCGCGGAGGCAAATGCCTCCATCACCCCCGACGACTATTCCTCCCTGAACGGCAAGACCGTCGGCGTCACGAGCGGAACCTTCCTGGTTGACCTCCTGCGGCAGTGGTGCCAGAGGAAGAACGTGGAGCTGAAGATCGTCGAATACGAGTCCATTCCGGAAAAGGAGGCCGATCTGCTGGCCGGGAAGATCGACCTCGACCTGGAACTCAGCATGCTGGCGAAGAGCAACCTCTCGGCCGTCGAGAAAATCGGTTCCGACACCTATTACCTGGTGGCCGGGAAGGGAAGGCCGGATCTGATCGACGACATCAACCATGCGATGGAGATGATCCTTGACAACGACCTCTTCTATTTCTCCCGTCTCCAGGAGCAGTATTTCTCCGACACGGTGGTGAGCCGCAACCTGACGGTCGAGGAGAAGGACTGGATTGCGAACCACAAGGTGATTCGCGTCGGTTTCTTCGACCATTATCTCCCCTTTTCCGACATGGACGAAGACGGCAAGCCGATGGGAGCGGGAGTGGAGGCCGTCAGGGAGATCATCCGGCAGTTGGACCTGGAAGGGAAGCTGGACGTCGAGTTTGTCTGCTACGACAATCAGGAAGAAGGATACAGGGCGGTGGAATCCGGCGAAATCGACATGATGTTTCCCGCCTACATCAGCAGTTCGGTCAAGCAGGACTACCACATCGTCGGCGGCAAAGTCCTCGCGACGCTCAACAGCAACCTCGCCTATCTGAACGACTACGGGGAGGACAAGGTCCGGCGCATAGGCGTCAACCGGAACAACCTGATGCAGTACTACTACAGCAGGGACTGCTATCCGAACTCGGAAATCGTGTTCTACGACGACATCCAGGAATGCCTCGACGGACTGCTGGCCGGGACGTCGGACGGGACCTTCCTGAACGGCAACCGTTCCGACGCCCTGCTGAAGCCGAGCAAATACCACGCCCTCCGGACGGTGCGGGCCAGGAACGACTTCCAGCTCTACATGGCATACTCGGCGGACAACATCGGACTCATGCTGCTGATGGACCGCGGCCTCACGTTGCTGGACCACGATTTCATCACCAAGGCATCGTATGCCTACATTGAGAAGATCTACACCCAGTCCCTGACCGACTTCCTCCAGGAGCATATCCGTCCGGTCGTCGTCACGGTCGCGATCTTGGTCGCGCTGGTCGTGACGCTGGTCGTCTCCGGGATCAGCAACCGGAAGCTGACGGGTATCAACCGGGAACTGACGGCGTATTCCGAGACCATCGAGAAGCAGAGCCGGCAGGAGACGGAGCTGCGGAAGCAGCTGGAGGGCAAGCAGGCCGAGCTCGAGGACGCCCTGACGATGGCGCAGGCCGCCAACCGCGCCAAGACGACGTTCCTCAGCAACATGTCCCACGACATCCGCACGCCGATGCACGCGATCATCGGGTTCACCGAACTCGCGGCTGGCAATGTCAACGACACGGAGCGCGTCCGGGAGTATCTGGCGACAATCGCGCACTCCTCGGAGCACCTCCTCTCGCTGATCAACGACATCCTGGAGATGAGCCGCATCGAATCCGGAAAGATCACCCTGGACGAGAGGGAGGAGTCCCTGTCGGACATCCTCCGTTCCCTCCGGGACGTCATCCAGGCGGACCTCCAGGCAAAGCGGCACAGCTTCTTCCTCGACACCGTGGACATCCGGAACGACCGCGTGTACTGCGACAAGACGCGCCTCAACCAGGTGCTGCTCAACCTGGTCTCCAACGCCATCAAGTACACGCCTCCGGGCGGGACGATCTCGCTGCGGATCACGCAGAAGCCCTCGTCCGGCGCGGGCTATGGCTCCTACGAGTTCCGTTGCCGGGACAACGGCATCGGCATGTCCGAGGAGTTCCTCGGGACGATCTTCGACCCGTTCACGCGGGAGGGGAACACCACGGTTTCGGGAATCCAGGGAACCGGACTCGGAATGGCCATCACCAAGAACATCGTGGAGATGATGGGCGGCAGGATCTCCGTCTCCTCGCGGAAGGGGGAGGGTTCCGAGTTCGTCGTCACGGTGGATTTCAGGGTCGCCGACGGGAAACCCTCCGATCCCGTCGTTCCGGAACCGGAGAAACGGGAGTGCTCGTTAAAGGGCGGGAAGGTCCTGCTGGTCGACGACAACCAGTTCAACCTCCAGATCGGGGAGCTCCAGCTTCAGCATCAGGGCATGGTCGTCGATACCGCCCAGAACGGGCAGGCCGCCGTCGATCGGATCCGGGAGAAGGGCACGGACGCCTACGATTTCGTCCTGATGGATGTCCAGATGCCGGTGATGGACGGATACGAGGCAACGGCCGCCATTCGCAGGCTTCCGTGCGGAGACAGGCTGAAGATCATCGCCTACTCCGCCAACGCCTTCGAGGAGGACAGGGAGAAGTCCCTGAAGGCGGGCATGGACGGACACATCGCCAAGCCGCTGACGATCGACGGCCTCCTGAAGGAGCTGAAGCGGTTCGACATTCACCCGACCGGCGTGTCGCGGTCGAGTCCGTCGAAGTAGTAGAACGTGTCGCCCTTGGGGCGGATGTCGGTGAGCGTTCCCGTGTAGTGGCGCAGCATGCGCGGGGTGTACGGGCGCTTCGCAACCTCCTCCTCGTTCACCTCGATGCCGAGGCCTGGCTTGTCGCCGATGAGGAGGCAGCCGTCCTCGTACTTGACGTTTTCGTCGGTGATGAGGCGCCGGAACGAGCCGTCCGTGAGCATCATCTCGTGGATGAGGAAGTTCGGCGTTGTGGCGGCGAGCTGGAGGATCGCGGCGTTGGAGATGGGGCCGGAGGGGTTGTGGAAGCTCACGGGGACGTGGTTCGCCTCGCACATGGCGGCGACCTTCTTGGACGCAAGAAGTCCCATGTTGTGGAAGATGTCGGGCTGCGCGATGTCGACGCAGTTCCGGCGCAGGACGTCGTTCCACGCCTGGAGGCCGTAGACGCGCTCGCCGGCCGCGACGGGCACGGCGGAGTGGTCGCGCACCCACGC
>JAGACE010000181.1 GCA_017614275.1 Clostridia bacterium
CCGCCGTGGTCCTGGCCTTCGCCGAGCGTGTGAAGGAGAAGGGCCTCATTCCGGGCGTCTACGCGAACCGCTGGTACCTGACCAGCGTTCTGGACACGGACGCGCTGCGGGACGCCGGCGTGGTCATCTGGCTCGCCGAATACACGAAAGCCGCCACACCGAAGTATGACGGCTCTTACGATTTCTGGCAATACAGCAAGACGGGTACGGTTCCCGGCATTGCGGGCGCGGTGGACTTAGACCGTGCCGCGGTCGGCCCATAAATAGCCCTTGAACTCGTCCGGAAGGGCATTGTAAAGGGCATGTGCCGCCTTCTCCGGACTCATCTCGTATTTGCCCCGGATCCAGTCCTCATACATGTAACTGCAACCGCCGCAGAAGACGCGGAGCTTCAGCTTCTCCTCTTCTGTGAGCGGTTTTGTTCGGTTCTCCTCCAGGATGCGCTCGGCAGCCTCGTAGCTGTAGTCGGCGATGAAATGGGACAGAGAGTTGATGCCGGTGGAGTCGAACATGCGGATGAGGGGCTGCCAGTACGTCCGGCCCATCTGATAGAAGATGAGGAAGAGGTCCTCCAGGGTGTCGATGCGGTCGGGCGTGAAAGCTGTGTCCACCATCTGCTTGTAGTTGTAGTTCATGACATCGTATTTGTCTTTGAAATACCGGTAGAACGTGGCCCGGGAGATGTGGGCCTCCCTGCAGAGCATCTGGATGGTGACTTTGTCGAACCCCACCTTCTGGACCAGTTCGTCGAAGGCGTGGAGGATGTAGAGTCGGGTGCGTTCGGGCATTTTGCACACGTCCTTTCCGCGGCGATTTGCAAACACAAGATATTTCACTATTATTGTAACAGAATGCGACATTCTGTCAAATATGTATCATAGCATTCTCTTCTCCGAAGGACGCTCTCCTCTTATTATGAAGGAGGAGATAATAATGAAACCGTTAAATGTCTATTGGGAGGGATACTATGTTTCTGACACCGCACGAACTGACACCCGGCGAGAAGAAATGCCTGGAGCCCTATTGGGAGGAGACCAAAGGACAGGCGCCCCGGAAGAATCTGATCAAACTGGTCCGGCACATCAATATGTTCAACCCCGTACCGGATGAGAATTCCTGGGAGTACATCTTCTTCAATCGCCAGCTGACCGATCCTCAGATCGATTTCGCTCTGAAGATGAAGCACCGCCACGAGTACACCATCCCGGAACTCGCGGCAGAAGAGAACATGAGCATCGAGGACACCGCGCAGATGGTCTATGACCTCTGCTATATCGGTCTGCTCGAGTACTGCAACAAACCGGGAGAAGAGGACAAATGCCAGCTGCCGGTCTTTGCCCCCGGCTCCATGGAGTCCACCGTCATGACGAAGGAGCGGACCGACCGTTATCCGGAGACGGCGCCGGCCTTCCTGAACTACGTCCTGGACCTTCAGAAGAAGATCACCTGGGGCGGCTATATGGGCGTTGCGCTCATGCGTGCCATCCCCGTGGAAAAAGCCATTGAGAACGAGACCCGCAAGGTCGACTGGGAAGAGATCTCCTACTGGCTCGACTGGGCCGGGGAGAGCATCGGCGTCGCGCCCTGTGAGTGCCGTAAACTCCGCGTCATGTGCGGAGAGGGCACGGCCGACCTCGAAGGCGAATGGTGCATCAATCTCGGAGACTATGCCGAGAGCTGTATCCGGATGGGCAAAGCCCGCCGTCTGACGAGGGAAGAGGCCGAGGCGAAACTCAAGAGGGCCGAAGAACTGGGCTATGTCCATCAGCAGTCCAACATCGACGGCTCCCGCTTCTCCCTGTTCATCTGCAACTGCCCCTGGGACACCTGTATGGCGCTCCGGACGGCCTGGTGGACCTCGTCCCCGAACCTGTCCGCATCGAACTACAAGGCGTCTGTGGACCCCAACAACTGTGTCGCCTGCGGCGGCTGCGTCGAGGTCTGTCCCCAGAACGCGGTCAAACTCGGGCAGAAACTCTGCCAGAAAGACCCGGTGGAGATCGCCTCTCCGGTCATCAACGACGACCGCGCCATCCTCCATCCGAAGCACTGGAACGGCCCCGAATTCCTCGAGGGCGGACGGGACAACGTCATCCCCGAGACCGGTACCGCGCCCTGTAAGACGGACTGCCCGGCCCATATCGCGGTCCAGGGCTACCTGAAGAAAGCCAACGAGGGCAAATACGATGAAGCGCTTGCCCTCATCAAGAAAGAGAACCCGTTCCCGGCGATGTGCGGACGTGTCTGCGCACGCTTCTGCGAACAGGTCTGTACCCGCGGCGACATCGACCAGCCGGTCGCGATCGACGAAGTCAAAAAGTTCGTGGCCGATCTCGACCTCAAGGCCGAGACCCGCTTCGTTCCGGAAAAGATCTTTGACGAAGGCCAGAAAGTCGCGGTCATCGGTTCCGGCCCCGCCGGCCTCTCCGCCGCTTATTATCTGGCGGTCTGGGGCCACGACGTCACGGTCTTTGAGAAAGAACCCGTCCCCGGCGGTATGATGACGTTCGGCATGCCGAACTTCCGCCTGGAGAAAGACGTCGTCAACGCGGAGATCGACGTGGTCCGTGAACTGGGCGTCGACATCAGGTGCGGTGTCGAAGTCGGCAAGGACGTCACCATCCAGCAGCTGCGCGACGAAGGCTACAAGGGCTTCTACGTGGCGATCGGCGCCCAGGGCGGCCGGAAACTCGGCGTGGAAGGGGAAGACGCGGAAGGCGTCGTCTCCGGCATCGACTTCCTGCGCGACGTCGCGTTCGAACGCATGCCCAAACTGTCCGGCAACGTCGTGGTCGTCGGCGGCGGCAACGTCGCGGTCGACGTGGCCCGTACGGCGGTCCGCTACGGCGCCGACAAGGTCACCATGCTCTGCCTGGAATCCCGCGAGGAAATGCCCGCCGCAGACGACGAAGTCCTGGAAGCGGAAGAAGAGGGCATCGTCGTGGAATGCGGCTGGGGCCCGAAGGAATTCATCGTGAAGAACGGCAAGGTCAAACAGGTCGTGTTCAAGAAGTGCACTTCTGTCTTCGACGCAGATCACCGTTTCGCGCCGCAGTACGATGAGAACGACACCATGACGCTCGACGCGGACTTTGTCCTGGCGGCCATCGGTCAGTCTATCCGGTGGGGAGGCCTGCTGGAGGGCACGAAGGTCGTACTCAACCGGAACGGCACGGCGCAGGCCGACAGCTGGACCTATCAGACTGACGAGCCCGACATCTTCGTCGGCGGCGACGTCTACACCGGCCCGAACTTCGCGATCCGCGCCATTGCCGCCGGTAAGGAAGGCGCCGAGTCGGTCCATCGCTACGTCTGGGAGGGCCACAGCTTGACACTGGGCCGTGTCCGGAGAGATAATTACCATTACCTGGACAAAGACAATATGGTCGTCTCCAGCTATGACCGCGGCATCCGTCAGGTCCCGGGCAAGGATCCCGAAAAAATCAAGTCCTTCTCTGACGAGCGCCTCACCTTCACGGAGGAACAGGTCAAAGCCGAAACGTCCCGCTGCCTGTCC
>JAGACE010000182.1 GCA_017614275.1 Clostridia bacterium
AGAAAAAGCCCGATTGCAATGAATCGGGCCCTCTTTTTTGGATTTATGAGACAGTTTATTGAAAATGTCTTATTTGTAAAGCATCAGGTTTTTCAGCGCCGCTTTGACATCGTCATAGGTCTGCGCCTCGTGCAGCGCTTTGATGACGGTCTCGTTCTGGATGGCCACGCAGATCTGCTGGACGAGGTCCATGTGGTCGTCCCCGACGCCGGCCGCCGCGAACACCAGAGTGGCGGTCTCTTCCCCAAAGGGGATGCCGTCGTCATAGCGCACCATGGCCACACCGGTCTTTCGGATGCGGGTCCGCCCCCAGACCGTGCCGTGGGCGATGGCCGCGCCGTTGCCGAGATAGGTGGAAAAGTCCTGTTCCCGCTGCAGCATGGATTCGATGTACTCCGAGCCCGCGCAGTTCAGGTCGACAAGGATCTGCCCTGCCTCCCGGATGGCCTCTTCCTTGCTGGTGGCGGTTCCGTGGAGGCAAATACTGTCCTCGCCCAGGATGTCCACCAGGGCGGGGAACTGTTTCTTCTCCATCAGGAAGATGACGTGGTCTTCTTTGCGGGGCGCCGGCGCCGGAAGTTCCTCTTCGGCGGGGTAGCCGAGGACGAGGTGGCCGATGCCCTCGACGGTCTCCGGGAGCCCCCATTCCTTCAGGAGCAGTTTGCCGGTGGCGGTCTCGAACTCTTCTTTGGCCCGGTGGACCCAGCAGGAACCGAGTCCCACCGCGTGGGCCGCGTTCATCATGTTGCCCAGAGCCAGGCTGCCGTCATACAGATAGGTGGGCGAGGCCGTGTCGGCAAAGACGACGATGACGACGGGCGCCCCGTAAAACGGGTCTTTGTCCGGCGTCTCCAGGATGCGGGCGTTCATGCTGGACAGAAGGTTGCGGGTCTCCGGATCCCGGACCGCAACGAAATAACAGGGCTGGCGGCCCATGCCGCTGGCCGCGTAGAGGCCGGCGTAGAGGACCTGGTCGAGCTCTGCGTTTCGAATCATTTTCGACTGGAATTTGCGGACGCTGCGTCGCTTGGTCATGAGGTCTACAAATTCGTTCACACGGGTCAGCTCCCTTCGGTCGAGTCGTTACTGACCCATTATAGCATCTGCGGCGCTTTTGCGTCCACGAATTTACAAAACCCTGTGTTTTCTGTATAATAATTATTTAAATAAGGCGTTCACCACAACCCTGTCAACGAAGTGGAGAAAAACTTCATGAAAAGAGTCATCATCATCGGGGCAAACCTGGGCGGTCTGACCGCCGCGGTCCTGCTCGGCCGTGCCGGGTGGGACGTCACCCTGTTCGAGCAGAAGAGCCGGGACGGGATCGGTTCTCCCTGGGTGGAGAACATGGATCTGTCCGTGTTCGACCGTCTGGAACTGGACCTGCCCCCCGCCGACTGCTACCGGAAGAAAAAGAACTGGGCCTTCCTGTCGCCGTCCGAGGACACCACGGTCGTCGCGTTCGGTCCGGAAGAATCCGGTGAAGTCCTGGTGGACCGGCAGAAACTGACCGACTATCTGCTGTCCCTGGCCGAGATCACCGGCAAGGTGCAGTTCGATGCAAAGGTCACGGAACTGGTCGTCGACAGCGGCCACGTCTCCGGCGTACGGGTCGACGGACAGTTTTACGGCGCCGATCTGACCATCGACTGCAGCAGCGTCTTCTCGGAACTGCGCCAGCAGCTGCCGAAGTTCTACGGCATCTCCCCCGCCCCGGACCGCGCGGACATGATCCACATGGTCCGCAGCTTCTACGAGTGGGGCGACGGAGCCGCCATGCCGAAATACACGAATAAGATGTACCTGCGTCAGGGCGGATCGCCCCGCTTCTCCTGGTGCGTGTCCGACGTGCGCGATTACTGCGCCGATGTGCTGGTCGCCAAAAAAGGCGAAGTCACCGAAGCGGACATAGAGGAGACCGTCGAGGCCCTGCGGCCCGGCAACCCGATCATCGGGGCCCCGGACCCGCGGGAACACGCCGACGCGCTGACGCCCGTGCGTCAGATCATCTCCAAGATGGTCGTGCCGGGGTACGTCATCCTCGGGAGCACGCCGTCCATGACGGTCCCGCTCCTCACCCCGCCCCTGTCCGACACCATGGACGCCGCCCGCATCCTGGCGGAGGTTCTGGCGGTCAACGACAGCTGTGAGACCGACGACCTGTACATCTGGCAGGTCCGGTACTGCCGGGAGTACATCGCCAAACAGGCCGCCGCGGACGTGTTCCGCGCCTTCCTGCTCCAGACCGATCCCGAGGACCAGGACTTCCTGTTCGTCTCGGAGATCATCGACGGAGACTTCCTGTCCGACCTGCTGAACGGCGACCTGCCGAGCATCACCTCCAAGGGCCGCGGCTTCTTCGGGATGGGCGTCAAAAAGCCCGCCGTCGTCAACGAGCTGCGCGCCACCCTGCTGCAGATGGAAGAGGCCTACAACATCGTCCGGGACATCCCCGACGTCTATAACAAGACCACCTTCAAGAAGTGGCAGAACGATCTGGAGAGCCTGATCCAGTGATCCAAACACAAGAAAACTCCCGCTCGCAAGAGCGGGAGTTTTTTCGGATGATTATCTGACACTTATGACTTTGCCGGCCAGGATGGTGTAGGTCTTCCCGTCCAGCCGGAGCTTGCCGCTGTACTTGAAGTCCACCTTGCCGTCTTTGATGCGCCAGG
>JAGACE010000183.1 GCA_017614275.1 Clostridia bacterium
AACTCTTCAAGCCCTTCGTCATGAAGCGCCTGGTGGAGACCAACGTCGCCGGCAACATCAAGTCCGCCCGCAAGATGGTCGAACGGTCCAAGGACGAAGTCTGGGACGCCCTGGAAGTCGTCATCAAGGACCACCCCGTCATGCTGAACCGCGCCCCGACCCTGCACCGCCTCGGCATCCAGGCCTTTGAGCCGGTCCTGGTCGACGGCCGCGCCATCAAGCTCCATCCGCTGGCCTGTACGGCGTTCAACGCCGACTTCGACGGCGACCAGATGGCCGTCCATGTCCCGCTGTCGGCGGAGGCCCAGGCGGAAGCCCGGTTCCTCATGCTGGCCGCGAACAACCTGCTCAAGCCGTCCGACGGCCGCCCGGTCACGGTCCCGACCCAGGACATGGTCCTCGGTTCCTATTACCTGACCCTCGACAAAGACGGCGAGCCGGGCGAGGGGAGAGTCTTCCGCGATGTGAACGAAGCCACCATGGCTTTCGAGGAGAAGACGATCACCCTCCACTCCAAGATCAAGATCCGCATGACCCGGGAGATCGACGGCGAGATGAAGTCCGGCATCATCGAGACTTCGCTCGGCAAGGTCATCTTCAACAACCCCATCCCGCAGGATCTCGGCTTTGTCGACCGCAGCATCCCCGGCAACGAGTTCCGTCTCGAGGTCGAGGAACTGGTCAACAAGAAGGTCCTCGGAAAGGTCATCGACCGCTGCCTGCGGATCCACGGCACCCACACGACCTCCGTCATGCTCGACGAGATCAAGGCGCAGGGTTACAAGTACTCGACCCTGAGCGGCATCACCGTCGCCGTCACCGACGCCGTCATCCCCGAGAGCAAGTGGGATTACGTCAACAACGCGTCCGACAAGGTCGACCAGATCGAAGACTACTATCAGATGGGTATGATCTCCGGCAAAGAGCGTTCGAGACTCATCCTGACCGAGTGGGACAACTGCACGAAGAAGGTGTCCGACGGTCTGAAAGAGAACCTCGGCCGGTACAACCCGATCTTCATGATGATCGACTCCGGCGCCCGTGGTTCGGACTCCCAGCTGCGTCAGCTCGCCGGTATGCGCGGACTCATCGCCAACACCTCCGGTAAGACCATCGAGATCCCGATCCGTGCGAACTACCGTGAAGGCCTGAACATCATCGAATACTTCATCTCGTCCCGCGGCGCCCGGAAGGGCCTCGCCGACACCGCCCTCCGTACCGCCGACTCCGGTTACCTGACCAGACGTCTGGTCGACGTTTCGCAGGAAGTCATCGTCTCGGAAGAGGACTGCGGCTGCAAACACGGCATCCCGGTCTACGACATCACGGACGGCAACGAAGTCATCGAGAAACTCGAAGAGCGTCTCGTCGGCCGCTATCTGGTCGAAGACCTCATCGACCGCAAGACCGGCGAAGTCCTCATGGACTGTGACCACATGCTCACGGAAGAGGACGCCGCCCTCGTGGACCGCTATGTCAAGGAGACCCACGAGGAAGACGTCGCGGCCGGCAAAGCGTCCGAAAACTCCCGTGCGGAGATCTTCATCCGCTCGCTGCTGACCTGCCGTGCCCGTCACGGGGTCTGCATCAAGTGCTACGGCAAGAACCTCGCGACCGGCGGGACCGTCACGGTCGGCGAAGCGGTCGGCATCATCGCGGCCCAGTCCATCGGTGAGCCCGGCACGCAGCTGACCATGCGTACGTTCCACACCGGCGGTGTCGCGTCCGGTTCCGATATCACCCAGGGTCTTCCCCGTGTCGAAGAGCTCTTCGAAGGACGGAAGCCGAAGACGCTGGCCATCCTGTCCGAGTTCGAGGGCACCGTGTCCATCGACGACGACAAGAAGGGCAAGCACGTCGTGGTCACCAACACGGAAGAGGGGAAGGAGAAGTCCTACCTGATCCCGTACGGTCTGCGGCTGCGCCAGAAGATCGTGCCCGGCGCCACTGTCGAGAAGGGCGAGGCCCTGACGGAAGGCTCGGTCAACCCGCACGACCTGCTGGAGATCATGGGCGTGGACGCGGTCCACGATTACCTCATCCGGGAAGTCCAGCGCGTCTACCGGATGCAGGGTGTCGACATCAACGACAAGCACATCGAAGTCATCGTCCGCCAGATGATGAAGAAGGTCACCGTCACCGACGCCGGTGAGACCGACCTCATCGCGGGCTCTGTCATCGAGAAGTCCGACTTCTATGCGGTCAACGAGAAACTGGAGAAGGAAGCTGCCGAGACCGGCCGCGAACCGGCCTATGCCACCGCGGATCCGATGCTCCTCGGTATCACCAAAGCGTCCCTCGCCACCGACTCGTTCCTGTCCGCCGCGTCCTTCCAGGAGACCACCCGTGTCCTGACCGACGCCGCCATCAAGGGCAAGACCGATCCGCTGCTCGGCCTGAAGGAAAACGTCATCATCGGCAAGCTGCTTCCGAGCGGCACCGGGATGCGCTGCTACGCCGACGTGGAAGTCGAACAGAAACACGACGTCTTCAACGCGATCGACCCCGAACTCTTCATGGAGGACATCGAGGAGTTCGACGAGCCGGCCGAGGAGGAATAAATCGCCCGGCCAAGCGAAAAATCGCTTGTTGACAAAGCATCTGGAATCGGCTACAATACCGAATTGTCGCAGTGTTTCTATAACGCGCGCATATTACAACTATAATGGGGATCTTCCGGACATCCTCCGGGAGCTCTCCTTATAGCAATATATTCCTATCCATATTATTTGCAGGAGGTGAAACAGATTGCCAACCTTTAACCAGCTTGTTCGTCAGGGTCGTAAGACCTCCGAAAAGAAAGCTAAGGCTCCGGCTCTTCTGAAAGGACTCAACTCGAAGAAGAACATCATGACTGACGTTCAGTCTCCGCAGAAACGCGGCGTCTGCACGGCCGTCAAGACCGCCACACCGAAGAAGCCGAACTCTGCCCTTCGTAAGATCGCCAGAGTCCGTCTGACCAACGGGATCGAGGTTTCCGCCTATATTCCGGGTGTCGGCCACAATCTTCAGGAACACAGTGTCGTCCTCATCAGAGGCGGACGTGTTAAGGACCTTCCCGGTGTGCGTTACCACATCATCCGCGGTACGCTCGATACACAGGGTGTTACGGACCGTATGCAGTCCCGTTCGAAATACGGCGCGAAGAGACCGAAGAAAAAGTAAACAGAGAACAATCTTCTTGCAAGGCCACGCGTGAACCATGCGTGACAATGTGGAGTGTGAATATATTGTTATATTGCCTCTCCCATTGGCGCCACGAGAACGTTGTCACTCGAGTACCTATGAATTCATTTCTATGAAGGAGGGAAGCGAAGTGCCAAGAAGAGGCCAGATTGCAAAACGTGATGTTTTGCCCGATCCGCTTTACAATTCCAAGCTTGTAACACGGCTTATCAACAGTGTTATGCTGGATGGTAAAAAGGGTGTCGCACAGAAAATCGTGTATGGCGCTTTTGATATCATCCGGGAGAAGACAGGCGAAGATCCGCTCGAAATGTTCGAGAAAGCCATGGAGAACGTCATGCCTGTCCTCGAAGTCAAAGCCCGCCGTGTCGGCGGTGCCACCTACCAGGTCCCGATGGAAGTCCGTCCGGAACGCAGACAGACTCTGGGTCTCCGCTGGATCACACTGTATGCCCGCCAGCGTGGTGAGAGAACCATGAAAGAGCGGCTTGCAAATGAGATCATGGATGCTGTGAACGAAACCGGCGCAGCGTTCAAAAAGCGCGAAGACACCCACAGAATGGCAGAAGCCAACAAGGCATTTGCACATTTCCGTTGGTAATTGGAGGTATGTATGCCTAGACAGGTATCTTTGGAAAAGACCAGAAACATCGGTATTATGGCGCATATCGATGCCGGCAAGACGACGACTACGGAACGTATCCTCTACTACACCGGCATCAACCATAAGATCGGCGAGGTCCA
>JAGACE010000022.1 GCA_017614275.1 Clostridia bacterium
GGATCCGCGTCCGCGGTCATTCCTGCCGCGTCCGCCGCGATCGTTGCGGCCTCTGCCACGGTCGTTCCGGCCGCGGCCTTTGTCGTTTCTGGGCTGCAGCGGCTCGACGCCTTCGGCCAGCGCGATGACGACACGGCGGTCGCTCTCGGAGCCAACGGAGTAGGACTGCAGGCCTTCCATCTCGGCGATGGTGGTGTGGATGATGCGGCGCTCGGCCGGATTCATCGGGTTGAGGGTCATGTTGCGGCCGTACTTGCGGACACGGCGCCCGTTCTTCTTGGCGATGTCCTTCAGGGTCCGCTCTCTCTTCTCGCGGTAGTCGCCGACGTTGATGGAGATGCGGGCGGCCTTGCCGTCTTCCTTGCCGCGATTGGCAGCCAGGCGGGTCAGGTACTGGATGGAATCCAGGGTCTCTCCGCGGCGGCCGATGAGCAGGGAATAGTTGTCTTCGCTGGATACTTCAAAGAAGTATTCCTTGCCGGACCGGGTGACGTCGATGTCATAGTTCTCGATGCCAAGGCCCTCGATGACCGTTTTCAGGTACGCATAAGCCTTTTTGACGGCTTCCGGAGCTTCCTCCATGGAAACGGCTTCCCGGGGCTCGGCGGCCTTTGCAGGCGCTTTCCCGGCCTTTTTGGGCGATGCGTCCTTCTTGCTGTCCGCGGCGTTTTTCTGAGCCGCGTCCTTTTTCTTCGAAGCAGACTTGCCGGCCTTCTGCTGGTCCTGCTGCTTCTTCGCGCCGGCGCTCTTCTTGACGGGGGCTACCTTCTTGCGCTCTTCCTTTGCCTCATAGAAGGCGCGGACTTCTGCCAGTTTTCCGCCGAACAGACCGAATTTCTTCTTTTCGGGGAAGGTGATGACCTCAAACTGGACGTCTGCGTCTTCAGGGGCACCAAGAGCGGCAATCGCAGCCTGCTGCGCTTCCTCGATGGTCGCGCCGGTCGCTTTTGCGTCTTTTACCATGTTTTTTACCTCCAATGCATGGCTTGCATAAAAAAGCCGCCGCGTAATAAGAGAAGAAAGAAGTAGGAAAGCGGCGGCTGCTTTTTCACTTTTACAGGTCAGCGCCCTGCTTGACCACAAGCTCTTTGGAGCGGCGGACGTTCGTCTCGTCGACCAGCACCTCGGCAATGACCTTGTCCGGGGTGTACAGCTTGTCCAGCAGGATCATCTGGAAGAAACTGAGCAGCGAGTTGACCGCCCAGTAGATACCGATACCGACCGGGAAGCTCCAGGACAGCCACAGGGACATGAAGGGCATGAACAGCATCATGCAGCCCATGGTCATCATGTTCGAGGTGTCGGAGTTCATGCGGCGGGCGCGGATGAGGGAATAGATGGATGTCAGCATGGCGGCCGCGAAGGCGATCGCCGGGATGGCGAGGACGGCCTTCTGGTCGTGCCAGACCTGGCCGGGGATGTCGCCGAAGCTGAAGGGGCCGGCGCGGAAGTGCGCGGCAAAGTCGGTCAGGACGTTGTAGGCGGAGTCGGGGAACTTGTCTCCGAGGTCGGCCTTCAGTTCGTCCAGGTGGTTCAGGATGGGGATCTCCATCCAGCGGGAAGTTCGGGAACTGGTCACGTACTTTTCGACCCCGGCGGACAGGGTGTCCACCAGTCCGTCTCCGTAACGGTTCAGACGGAGGATGTAGGTCAGCGGCATGTAGATGGCGCCGTACAGACCCATGATGACGGGCATCTGGATGAGAAGGGCGCCGCAGCCGGTGGACATGGAGCCGAAGCCTTCCTTGGCGTAGAAGTCCTGGATGGCCTGCTGCTGTTCGTTCTGATCGGTGTATTTGGCCTTGATCTTGTTGATCCGGGCCTGCATCCGCTTGGTCTTCGCCTGGCTCTTCTGCTGCTTGATACTGGTCGGCAGGAGAACGAGCTTCACCAGGACGGCGAGGACGATGACGGCCATCAGGTAGTTCTTGTTGAAGACGCTGTAGAGAAGCCAGATGAGCCATCCGAACGGATACGAGAAAACATTATAGATCAGCTTGTAAAAACCCATAGTCTTTTCTCCTAGTAGTACTCTTTTTCTTCGGGGACCGGGTCGTAGCCGCCGGATGTCAGCGGGCTGCAGCGGATGATGCGCCAGGTGGTCAGCGCGGTCCCCTTGACCGCTCCGAAACGTTCGATGGCTTCATAGCCGTACTGGGAGCAGGTCGGATAGAATTTGCAGGTGGCGGGGGTGTGGGTGGAAATATGCTGCTGATAGAACCGGATGCCGGACTTCAGCACATCTTTGGGCATGGTGCTCACGGGCGATTCATCTCTTTTCCTTCACACCGTTTTTGGGGAGGATGTTCCCCTTGCGTAAATGGCGGACCATGATCTTTTCCAGATCATAGCTTTTGCGATAGCGGGTCCTGCCCCGGGCGACGAACACGATGTCGTACCCCTGCAGGCAGTCCTCATACTCCCGGTAGACGTTCCGGAACGCCGCGCGGATGAGCCTCCTGGACTTGTTCCGCTCCACCGCGTTCCCGATCTTCTTGCTGGTGGTGATACCGATACGACAAATTCCCGCACGGTTCTTCATGAAATAAGTAACCAGTGCAGGATCGGCGTATGAGGTCCCTCTCGCATAGAGACGTCGGAAGTCTGTATTACGCTTTAAAGTAGTCATTCGTGGAGTCAAGCGTTACGCGGACAGTTTTTTTCTGCCCTTGGCTCTGCGACGGGCAAGGACCTTGCGGCCGTTGCGGTCGGACATTCTTTTCCGGAAGCCATGTTCCTTGGCTCTGTGCCGCTTCTTCGGCTGGTAAGTTCTTTTCACGGTTATCCCTCCGTTCCTTACTTGGACTTGCAGGGAGTAATTATATAATAAATATTAATAAAAAGTCAATCACAAGATGTAGTGGTCGGATATTCCGCGGAATACCATGTCAAAAAGGCGGAAATCGGTTGTAAATGACCCCCTTATATGATAGAATTAAACAGTTAATAATTTGCTCAGATGAGCAACATATTTATATGTATTTTTATATAAGTTGTAATTAGGGGGAAGTAAGACCTTATGGATTCCTACAACGACATCTGGGAACTGGTCCGGAAATACTGCCGCGATCACGTTTCGGAAACCATCTATACCTTGTGGCTCGAGCCCCTTCAGCTGGTCTCCTTCGAAGATGACAAAGTCATCCTCTCGGCCTCGGAATTCAAAGCGAACATCATCCGCAGCAAGTTCCACCAGCTCCTGAACGACGCCTTCGAACAGTACATGGGCTTCCCCGTTACCGTGGAGATCCGTTCGGAGGGGAAGGAGAGCGGTCCGGCGGAGCCGGCGCCCGCGGTCTCTTCGAAGCCGAAGTCCGACCACCCCATGGTCAATGAAGAGCTCACCTTCGACACCTTCGTCGTCGGTTCGTCCAACACCTTTGCCCACGCCGCGGCCCTGGCGGTCGCCAACGCGCCCGGCGAGGCCTACAACCCGCTGTTCATCTACGGCAACTCCGGTCTGGGCAAAACGCATCTGCTCTACGCCATCTGCGAGAAGATCGCGGCGAACGATCCGGACGTCAAGATCCTCTACACCCGCGGCGAAGACTTCACGAACGAGCTCATCAAGAGCATCCAGAACCAGACGACGGACGCGTTCCACGACAAATACCGCACCGTCGACGTCCTTTTGGTGGACGACGTCCAGTTCATCGCCGGCAAAGACCGTACCCAGGAAGAGTTCTTCCACACGTTCAACGCCCTTGTCCAGGACAACAAACAAATCGTCCTGACCAGCGACCGGCCTCCGAAGGAGATCGCGAATCTGGAAGACCGCATCCGCACCCGGTTCGAGTGGGGGCTGCTGGCCGACATCCAGCCGCCGGACATCGAGACCCGCATGGCCATCATCAAGCGCAAGGCGGATCACTATGACCTGGAACTGCCGGATGAAGTGGTGCTGTACATCGCCGACCACATCAAAAACAATGTGCGGCAGCTGGAGGGCACCGTCAAGAAGCTCCACGCATACTACGACATCAACAACCAGAAGCCGACTGTCCAGAACGCCACGAAGGCCATCAAGGACATCCAGAACGACGCCCAGCCCGTCCCGGTCACCATCGACAACATCTTAAATGAAGTTGCCCGGACCTACGGCACCACGGTGGAGAACATCACCTCTGAGAAGCGCAACTCGAACATCACGAAAGCGCGCCAGGCGGCCATGTACATCGTCCGGGAGATCACGGGGCTGTCCCACGAGAAGATCGGCGAAGCCTTCGGCGGCAAACACCACTCCACGGTCATCTACAACATCGACCAGGCGGAAAAAAGTATGGAAAAAGATCCGTCGGTACGCGCCACCATCTAGAGCATCATCAACAACATCAACGAAAACAGCGGGGATTTTTAACGGTTTTGTCCGCAATCCACACCGCAGGTTTCCACAATTTCCGAAACCCGCCCCGCAGCGCTCCGAAACTCCGCAAAAACATCCATACCGGATCGGAGCCGTGTGTGGAGCGTGAAAACATAAATCGCACGTTGTGAAACACCGTTTTCCGACCTTTCCGAGGTCTCTACTACTAAGACTAGGAAATATGGTTTTTATCCATAGAAAAACAGACTGTAAATCATTCCAGGAGGAACTCGCATATGAAGATCATCTGTAACACTGCAAGATTGAACGAAGCCTGCCAGAACGTGCAGCGCGCCGTCTCCAGCAAAGCCACGCTGCCCGCCATCGAAGGCATCCTGATGAAGGCGGCCGACGGCCAGGTGCAGCTGAGCGGCTACGACATGGAAATGGGCATCACCACCGTTCAGGAAGCGCGTGTGGAAGAGGAGGGCGCCATCGTCCTCAACGCCCGTCTGCTCTGCGACATCCTGCGCAGACTGCCGGGTGAGACCGTCTCCATCGAGGCCGATCCGAGACAGCTGTGCACCATCCGCTGCGGCGAAGTGGAATACCAGCTGGTCGGCATCGCCGCGGAAGAGTATCCCGAGCTGCCGACGGTCACGGAGGAAGTCCCCGTGGTCATCGACTCCGAGACGCTGGAGAAAATGGTCAAGCAGACCATCTTCGCCGTCTCCACCAACGACACCAAAGTGGTCCACACCGGCATCCGCTTCGAAGTGTCCGAGAACACGCTGAAGCTCATCGCCGTGGACGGCTTCCGTCTGGCCATCCGCACCGAGGCCATCAACTACAGTGGAGAGCCGCTGGCCTTCGTGGTCCCGGCGAAAACGCTGTCTGAAGTCATCAAGCTCATCGGCGAGTCTGAGGTCGTCGGCCTGAAAGTGGCCGCGCGTCACATCGTGTTCGAGATCGGCGCCTACGCGCTCATCTCCCGCCTGCTGGACGGAGAGTTCCTGGATTACAACGCAGCCATCCCGAAGGCGCACACCACCGAGGTCCTCGTGGACACGAAGACCATCATCTCGGCGATCGACCGCATGTCCCTCATGATCAGCGACCGCGTGAAGAGCCCGCTGCGCTGCGTGTTCGATGAGAACGTCATCCGCATGAGCACCAGCACCACCATCGGCGCCGCGAACGACAAGGTCCCGGCGAAGATCGACGGCAACCGCGTGGA
>JAGACE010000184.1 GCA_017614275.1 Clostridia bacterium
ACAAAAAAAGAGACAGGACGATGTCCTGTCACTTTGATTTGGCGCGCCCGGAGGGACTCGACGCGTTTTGCTTCGCAAACCGCACCGAGCTGCTGCCGCAGCTCCACTCACTAAAAACAGTCCACAGGACTGTTTTCTTCACGCTCGTGCCCAGGGGTTCGATCCCTACGACGGGGCAGACAAAAGAGCCCTCCGGAGAGGGCTCTTTTGTCTGGCACCCCCTGTAGGAATCGAACCTACAACGGCCCCTTAGGAGGGGGCTGTTATATCCATTTAACTAAGGAGGCGTATCTGTGCCCGGCGTCGGGCACGGGCAGGATTATACCACTTTGTAAGCTGTTTTGTAAACCGCGATCAGCTGGTCCATGGTGAGCTGTTCGATGCGGGCGGTGCGGGGGATGTCGAGGGAGTCGAGCAGGTCCCCGAGGTCCGCCTTGCTCATGCCGAGGGCTGCGGAAAACGAGTTCATGATCGTCTTCCTGCGCTGGCTGAAGCCGGCCTGGACCATACGGAAAAAGCCGGCGGCGTCAAAGCTGTCGCCCCTGCGTTCCCGCAGGGTGAGACGGATGACCTCGCTGTCCACCTTCGGCGCGGGCAGGAAGGAACCCTTCGAGACAAAGAACAGCTGTTCCGCCTCCGCGTAGTACTGCACCGCCACCGTCACGGCGCCCGCGGCGCGGGTGCCCACCTCGGCGCACAGACGGTCCGCCGCTTCCCTTTGCACCATGACGGTGACGGATTCCAGCGGCAGGTCCTCCGACAGCAGTTTCATGAGGACCGGGGACGTGATGTAGTAGGGCAGGTTCGCGCAGAGGACCAGAGGCATGAGCGTGCCGTCCGGCCGCGTGAACTCGTCGGCGATGAGCTTGTGCAGGTCCGTCTCCAGGATGTCTCCGGACACGACCTTCGCGTTCGGGCAGTCGGCCAGTGTCTCCTGAAGGATCGGCAGCAGCCGCTCGTCCAGTTCGACAGACACGACCTTCTCCGCCCGGCGGGCCAGTTCGACGGTCAGGACGCCGATGCCGGGCCCCACCTCGATGACGCCGTACCCGGGGCCGGGCACGGCCGCCTCCGCCATGCGGGGACAGACCGAGGGGTTGATCAGGAAGTTCTGCCCGAGGGCTTTGGAGAACCGAAAGCCGTTCTGCTCCAGCAGGGCTTTGATCTCGGAAGGAGATGACAGGTTCATGGCGTCCTCCTTACCCGTCGAGGCGTTTCATGCATTCGGAGACCGCCTGCTTCAGATAGTGCCCGGAACGGAGCTCTGTGGACACCGCTGCGGCGTTTTTGCACATCGCCTCGTATTCCTTCGGAGAGAGCGCCGCGATGGCGTCTCCGGCCTCCAGGAGGGACGCGACGGCGATGCCGGCGCCCCGGGCCAGGACGAAGCGGGAGATGGCGGACTTCTCCCACACGACGACCGGGAACCCGCACACGAGGTACAGGGAGGTCTTGTGGGGATCGTTGTATTTGAGATAGGTCCCGTAGTTGCCGGCGCAGGTGTCGATGGACGTGCCGTCCCAGACCAGCCCGAAGTTGCCGTGCAGCCAGGCCGGCAGCTCGTCCGGCAGGAAGGAGCCGTTGTAGACGGCGTTCTCCGAGGAGTCCTTGTAGCCGACGCCGTACAGCTGGAAGCGCACGCCCGGCACCCGGCCGATGTCCTTCAGGTAGCCGACCTTGTCGGAGTCCAGGTTGCCGGCGATGATGAGGTCCGCGCCCGGGGCGTCCAGGTTCGACTCGTCCACGGTCTCCCAGGGGCGATGCACCTGGAAGTCCTCCGGCATCCGGTAGTCGAAGATCTCCAGGGAGACCAGCCGCTCGCGCGGGATGCCCTCCCCGACCAGATAGTCGATCATGATGTCGTTGTGGGCGATGATCAGGTCCGCGGCCTTCAGCAGCGAAGACTCGTCCAGCCGCTGGCGGACCCGGGTCTTGAAGGGGACGTCGTCCGCCTCCACGAAGCGCAGTTTCTCCAGGTCGTGGATGAGCAGGATGACGCGCACGCCGCGCTGCCGCAGCTCCCGCACCAGCT
Source organism: Clostridia bacterium (assembly GCA_017614275.1). Taxonomy (GTDB): domain Bacteria; phylum Bacillota; class Clostridia; order Oscillospirales; family Acutalibacteraceae; genus RUG420. The sequence goes on from JAGACE010000184.1 coordinate 2,033, forward strand.
TCCCGAGGAAGATGCAGTGGGAGATGGCGGGGACCTGGACGACCAGTGTATCGCCCCGCTTCAGGTGCGCCAGTTCCTTCTTCCAGATGCGGTAGGTGTTCCGGTGCTCGTTCAGGGAGGCGGCGATGGACGCATTGTCCCCCTGGAACGCGATGGCGATCTTCACTTCCCGCATCCCGAGTTCCCGCAGCGTGGCCTCCACGTCCGCCCGCGCCTTGTTCGTGGCGTTCTTCAGGTGGGCGTCTTCCGGCTTGCGCTCGGTGATGTAATAACAGTTCTCGTACATGGTCGTTCGGTCCCTTTCCAAAGTTCCCTATCATATTAACATAAAAATAACTCCCCTGCACGGAACCGCGCAGGGGAAATTATTTTGAACGATTTGAATTCTGCTCGAAATAGATTTAGATCGTAATGCTAAATTTCACAGATTATTTGCAAGCACCAGCAAAACCGGCAAGGGCATTGCCAAGAGCGCTCGCAGCGTTGGTGGAACCGGAAACAAGGTTGCCCGCTGCTTCGCCGGCAGCATTGGCATCCGTGCCTGCAAGGCCGTTGTTCAGGCCGCTGAGAAGATCAGCGGAGGTGTTGGCCGCAGTACCGGCAGCTTTCGCGACGGCATTGACGTTGCTATCGGTAAGAGTAGCATCGGCAACGGTGGAAGCCGCGTCAGCAAGTTTGGCAGCAGAGTGGATCGCATCTGCCGTCATGTTGGAAACGACGTTCATGTCGATACCCATACCGGACATCATATCGTTGATGACGGAACCTACGCCGCCGTTGTTGATGTCGGTAAGGAGGCCGTTCATGGTGTCGCCCAGAGGCGCCATGCCGTGAACGATGCCGGCCAGGTCGACGATCATACCGGTGGAAGCACCGAGGATGGTGTTAAGATAACCCATCAGGTTGCTCAGGTCAAGATCGCCAAGACTGCTCATGACACCGAGAAGCATTTCCATCATTCTGGTCAGCTGTTCGGTAAGAACAGGCAGATAGGTGGTGGTCTCAGTCAGAGCGCCGAACATGGTGTTCAGTCCGCCGAAGAGGTTCTTCAGGAACGGAACGAGTGTGTCGAGAATCGGATCCTGGTACTTCAGGAGTGCCCACAGAAGGAAGCCGCCGATGATCAGCATACCGCCCGCAAGGACGAGAGCGATGATGGCGAGGATCAATCTGATGTTGGATCTGCTTCTCAGCTTCTCTTGATAATCCAAGGACTTGGTCAGCCGCTGCGCCTCCAGCGTGTTGGACACCCGCATGAGCGCTTCGCCGATCATTGATTCCTCGGAGGAAATGGTGCGTCTCCTATCGTCCATTTCTCTCCCTCACTTTCACTAAAAGATTTTGAGCAGAAATATTTCATCCACTGTAGAAAGAAATTGCGATGATTCCGTTAGAAGAAGACGGAACAATTTCTAATCGTTACACATTATAACACAATAAAAGAAACTTACGCAATACTTTTTGACCATTTTCACACCTGTCCACCGGGGGTCCGGCGGGCGCTCCGGAGCCCGCGCCGTTTTTGCGCATAATTGACAATAAATGCCTTGAACCCCCTATAAAATTCTGTTATAGTTAAATAAAGATGTAGGGTTTTTGCGGTCAATTTCCCGGCAAGTGTACGAATTCGCCGCAAAGGCCAAACTTTTTCTGTGGGAGGCGCCTATGGACCATCTGCACTTTGACCTGGACCTGCCGGTCTACCTGTTCCATCAGGGCAACAATTCCAAAGCCTATGAATTCATGGGTTCCCATAAAGTGCCCGGCACCGACCGGGTCGTCTTTCGCGTCTGGGCGCCCCACGCCCTCGCCGTCAACGTGGTCGGGGATTTCAACGACTGGGACCCCTATAACCTTCCTATGGAGAAGATCTCGGACGGGCTCTGGGAGGCGGTCGCCCCGGAGGGCGCCGTCGGGGAGTACGCCGTCTACAAATACGCGGTAGAGGCGCGGGACGGCCGCACCATCATGAAGGCCGACCCCTACGGCTACCACATGGAGACCCGCCCGGGCACGGCCACGAAATTCTACGACATCGACCACTGCTACGAGTGGGGCGATGAAACCTGGCTCGCCGAGCGGGGCAAAAAGCCCATCTACGACCGGCCCGTCAACATCTACGAGGTCCACGCCGGTTCCTGGAAGCACTTCGAGGACGGCAACACCCTCTCCTACCGCCATCTGGCGGACGAGCTGGTCCCCTATGTCGCCGACATGGGCTACACCCACATCGAGTTCATGCCCCTGTCCGAATACCCCTTCGACGGCTCCTGGGGCTATCAGGTCGGAGGATACTATGCCGCCACGTCCCGGTACGGGACCCCGGCGGACCTCATGTATCTCATCGACAAATGCCATCAGAACGGCATCGGCGTCATCCTGGACTGGGTGCCCGCCCACTTTCCCCGGGACGCCTACGGGCTCTTTGAGTTCGACGGAGAGCCCTGCTACGAGTACGCCGATCCCCGCAAGGGCGAGCACAAGACCTGGGGCACCAAGGTCTTCGACTTCGGCAAGACGGAAGTCCAGAGCTTCCTCGTCTCCAACGCCCACTTCTGGTTCGAGAAATACCACATCGACGGCATCCGCGTGGACGCGGTCGCCTCCATGCTGTACCTCAACTACGACCGGAAGGACGGCGAGTGGATCCCGAACGAGAGCGGCGGCGTGGAGAACCTGGAAGCCGTCGCGTTCCTGCAGAAGCTCAACGAGTCCATCTTCGCGGAACATCCCGACGTCATGATGATCGCCGAGGAATCCACGGCCTGGCCGAACGTCTCCAAGCCCACCTCCATCGGCGGCCTCGGCTTCAACTTCAAGTGGAACATGGGCTGGATGAACGACGTCATCCGCTACTTCAACCTGGACGGTCTCAGCCGGAAATACAACCACGACTGCCTGACCTTCTCCTTCTTCTACGCCTTCTCCGAGAACTTCGTCCTGCCCATCTCGCACGACGAAGTGGTCCACGGCAAAGGCTCCCTCATCAACAAACATCCCGGCGACCCCTCCGACCCGGAGCAGTACGCCGAGAAATTCGCCGGCGTGCGCTCCATGCTGGCATACATGTACTCCCACCCCGGGAAGAAGCTCCTGTTCATGGGCAGCGAGTTCGGCCAGTTCAGCGAATGGAACTACAAGTCGCAGCTGGACTGGAACCTGCTGGACTACGACATGCACCGCAAGCTGCAGTCCTATGCCCGCACCCTGAACACCTTCTACAAAGAGCAGCCCGCCTTCTGGGAGGTCGACTACAGCTGGGAAGGCTTCGAGTGGATCATCCCCGACGACAACGCCAATTCCGTCCTGGCCTACAAGCGGAAGGCGCAGGACGGGGACACCGTCTACGCCCTGCTGAACTTCACGAAGGTCGACCGGTGGGACTACAAGATGGGCGCGGACGACGGCGTCTACGAAGTCGTCTTCAACTCCGACGACCCCGCCTTCGGAGGCACCGGGTTCTCCACGGTCGGCAAAGTCGAATCGCTCGACGAACCCATGCACTCCCAGGACGCGTGTCTGTCCCTGAACATCGCCGGCAACTCGGCGCTGTTCCTCAAGAAAGTCGCGGACAGGGACCGCACCCCGAAATGGAGCCCGGAACGCTCCGGCAGCTTCGCCTATCCGCGGGCGAAAGACAAATCCAGTGAATCATAAACCATGAGACAATAAATCAAAGGAGTCCTACTTATGGCACGTAAAAACGAATGCATCGCGATGCTGTTGGCAGGCGGCCAGGGAAGCAGACTCGGCATCTTGACCCACAAGATCGCCAAACCTGCCGTCCCCTTCGGCGGAAAGTACCGGATCATCGACTTCCCGCTGTCCAACTGTGTGAATTCCGGCATCTACACGGTCGGCGTCCTCACACAGTATCAGCCGCTGGAGCTCAACGACTATGTCGGCAACGGCGAGCCGTGGGATCTGGACCGCTCCGACGGAGGCGTCCACATCCTCTCCCCGTATCAGCAGATCAAGGGGACCGACTGGTACAAGGGCACCGCGAACGCGATCTACCAGAACATCCACTTCATCGACAAGTATGACCCCGAGTACGTCGTCGTCCTGTCCGGCGACCACATCTACAAGATGGATTACGCGGACATGCTCGCCTACCACAAGGCCCAGGAAGCGGCCTGCACCATCGCCATGCGCGAGGTCGAGTGGAAAGAGGCGTCCCGCTTCGGTCTCATGCTGGTCAACGAGGACGGCACCATCTCCGAATTCGAGGAGAAGCCGGAGAACCCGCGCAGCAACAAGGCCTCCATGGGCATCTACATCTTCACCTGGTCCAAGCTCAGAGAGTATCTCATCGCGGACGAGGCGGACCCGAACTCCTCCAACGACTTCGGGCACAACGTCATCCCCGCCATGCATGAGGCCGGCGAGAAGATGGTCGCCTATCAGTTCGACGGCTACTGGAGAGACGTCGGGACCATCGAGAGCCTGTGGGAAGCCAATATGGACATCCTGTCCCCGACCTCGGGCATCAACCTGAACGATCCGCACTGGAAGATCTACGCGCGGACGCCCAACGCCGCGCCGCAGTATCTCGCCGACACGGCGGAGATCAAAAACTCCATGGTCACCGAGGGCTGCTCCATCGAGGGCACGGCGGACTTCTCCGTCCTGTTCCCGAACGCCACCCTGGAGGAGGGCGCGAACGTCAAGTACTCCATCATCATGCCGGGCGCCGTCATCAAGAAGGGCGCGGACGTCCAGTACGCCATCGTCGCCGAGAACGCGGTCATCGGGGAGAACGCCAAGGTCGGCGCCGGCCCCGATGTCACCGACCCCGACGACTGGGGCGTCGCGGTCATCGGCGAGAACATCACCATCGGCAAGGGCGCGGTCGTCCCGGCCAATGTCATGGTCAACGAAACCGTAGAGGAGGGCACGACATATGAGAGCAAATAATGTGCTTGGGATCATCCACTCGCAGGCGTTCGACTCCAGCATCCAGGAGCTGACCTCTGTGCGCACCATGGCCTCTGTCCCCTTCGGATGCCGCTACCGGTTCATCGACTTCCCGCTGTCCAACATGGTCAACGCGGGCATCACGGAAGTCGGTATCATCACCAAGGAAAACTACCAGTCCCTCATGGACCACATCGGCTCCGGCAAACCCTGGGATCTGGCCAGAAAACGGGAAGGGCTCTACATCCTTCCGCCCTACAACACCTCCGCGCAGGCCGCTGTCGGCATCCGCAACCGGGTCGACGCCCTGTACAGCAACATGGATTTCCTGCGCCACTCCCGCCACGAGTATGTGGTCATCACGGACTCCAACGCGGTCTACAACTTCGACTTCCAGGACCTGTTCGATTTCCACAGCAAACAGGAAGCGGACATCACCGTCGCCTACAAGCACGGGAAGCTGCCGAACCTCGAAAACATGCAGATCCTCACGATGGACGGCGACAAGCGGGTCACCGAAGTGGCCATCGACATCGCGGAGGAAAAGGAAGTCGATTACGCGTTCAACATCTACGTCATGCGCAAGTCCCTGCTCGAGTACCTCGTGAAGACCGCCGTGGCCCACAACACCACCTCCTTCGCAAAGGACATCATCCAGGCCAACGTCGACAACCTGAAGATCGTCGGCTACGAGATCCCGGGCTTCGCCGAGATGATCGATTCCGTCCGCACGTATTATAACGTCAGCATGGAACTTCTGAAGCCGGAGAACCGCAAGGCGCTCCTGGCCTCCAAGAACCCCATCGTCACGAAGGTCTCAGACAACGTCCCGGCTCTGTACGGACAGGACTGTGTCATGGACAACTCGCTCGTCGCGGACGGCTGCTCCATCGACGGCACCGTGGAGAACTCCCTGCTCTTCCGCGGGGTCGTGGTCGAGAAGGGCGCCGTGGTCAAAAACTCCATCCTCATGCAGGGGACGGTCATCAGCGCGAACGCGAAGGTGGACAGCATCATCACGGACAAGAACGTCACCATCACGGCGAACCGGAACCTGTCCGGGGACCCGTCCTATCCGATCTACTTTACAAAGAATATAGTCGTCTGATACACTAGATATAGAGGGAGGCTGAGCGCACCGCCAGCCTTCCCGCTATATGTTGATTTCTTGGATCTTTGGAGGACCCGCCATATGAAGATTCTTTTTGCATCCAGTGAAGCGGTCCCCTTCGCCGTCAGCGGCGGCCTTGCGGAAGTGGCAGGTGCCCTTCCCAAAGCGCTCCGGGCAAAGGGAGAGGATGTGCGTGTCATCCTTCCGCTCTACGGTTCCGTGACCGAAGAGCAGCGCGCCGAGATGAAATACCTTCTGAACTTCGACGTGGCCGTAGCCTGGCGCCGCCAGTACTGCGGCGTGTTCGAGGCGAAGGTGGGCGACGTCACCTACTATCTGCTGGACAACGAATACTACTTCAAGCGCTCCGGCCTGTACGGTTATTACGATGACGCGGAGCGATTCGCGTTCTTCTCCCGCGCCGTGCTGGACACCGTGCAGCACCTCGAGGAGCTGGACGGGTTCAAGCCGGACATCATCCACTGCAACGACTGGCAGACCGCCCTCATCCCGGTCTATTACAACTGCTTCTACCGTGAGGCGCCGGGCTACGAGAACATCCGCACGGTCTACACCATCCACAACATCCAGTACCAGGGCATGTACGGCATGGACATCTTAAGTGAAGTCGTCGGCCTCGAGCCCCAGGACTACTACATCGTGGAGAACGACGGGCTGGCGAACTTCTCGAAGGGCGCCATCGAGTGCTGCAACAAGGTGACCACGGTCTCCCCCTCCTATGCGAACGAGATCCTGGACCCCTGGTATTCCCACGGACTGGACGGCATCCTGCACCGGAACCTCTGGAAGCTCACCGGCATCCTCAACGGCATCGACACGGAGAGCTACGACCCGGCGAACGACCCGGCCATCGCCGCCCCCTATTCCCAGAGCCGCAAAGCCGGCAAGAAAAAGGACAAGGCGGCGCTGGAAGAGCGCTTCGGGTTCGAGCCCCGGCCGGACGTGCCGATCATCGGCCTCATCTCCCGGCTGGTCTCCCATAAAGGACTGGACCTCATCACCGCCATCATCGACGAACTGCTGTACAACACGGAAGTCCGCATGATCATCCTCGGCTCCGGGGACAGTTCCTACGAGAACTACTTCCGCGGCGTGGCCGAGCGGCACCCCGACAAGTTCCGCGTGGAGCTGGCCTTCGACCCGGCCCTGGCCCGGCAGATCTACGCCGGCGCGGACCTGTTCCTCATGCCCTCCAAGAGCGAGCCCTGCGGCCTGTCCCAGATGATCGCCCTGCGCTACGGCACCATCCCCATCGTCCGGGAGACCGGCGGCCTGAAGGACTCCGTCCGGGACTGCGGCGACGGCGAGGGCAACGGCTTTACGTTCAAGACCTACAATGCCCACGACATGCTCTGGGCCATCACCCGCGGCATCGACCTCTACTACAACGACAAGACCGCCTGGAAAGCGGTGGTGGGCCGCGCCATGAAGAGCGACAACAGCTGGGAGCGCTCTGCCGGCCTGTACCTCGACATGTACAAAGAGGCGATGAGCTGATCGCCTGACATAAAAAAGGACCTCCGTGCAGGAGGTCCTTTTTATTGCTTCGGTTCACATCAGCCGCGCGACCCGCGTGTTGATGAGATCGTTGACGTACGTGCAGAGCGTCTGCACGCAGAGCGGCGCCTCGGTCCCGATGAGTTCCTCTTCCTCGGGCGCGGATGTCAGGTCGTGGACATCGCCCGCGAGGGTATACAGGAGGAACTTGAACTGCGCCTTGTTGTCGGAGTTGCTGCCGAGCCAGCTGCGGGGCAGGAGCCCTTTGGTGACCGCGGCAAAGAGGCCCATGTATCCGGCCAGCGCCGAGGCCTTGTTCAGCGTGTCCATCATCTCTTCGTCCTCGACGATGCTGTTCATGATGGCGAGGTCCGCCCGGATGAACGTCTCCCTGCTGAGCTGCGCGTCTTCCGGCAGGTCCTCAAAATCCACCGTCTGATTCAGCTGCAGGACATTGGCGGCGTGGCCGAGCAGGTAGTCGCAGCTGACGTTGTAGTAGTCCGCCGCCCGGACCAGGAAGTCCAGGCCCGGCTCCCGGATGCCGTTCTCATAGTGGGACAGCAGCGCCTGGGAGATGCCGAGGTCCGCCGCCACCTGTTTCTGGCTGACGCCCTTGCGCCTGCGCTGCTCCGTCAGGCGTTTGGAAAAAAGTTCATGGGACATGGGATGCCCTCCTTGGGTTTCATGTTATTGTCGGCTCGTCGGAAAAGCTCCGTCCCGGGACCTGCCATCCCGAACCGCGTGCCGCGCTGTTGAAGACAGCTCCCGGCTGCCCCCAGGCCCCGATCCGGACTTTTCCCGCCTCGCCCAAACTTGCTTTGGATATTACTCATTGTATAATAATCCGCGTTCCGGCGCAACAAATCGTCCGAAAAATACAAATCGTTATTTTTCGGCGTCAAACTTTTCTGAGGTTTTTTCAAAAAAGTCTTCCAACTTTAAGTAGGCTTTAGGTTCGGACTTTATAGTGGTACCTGTCAGAGGGAGACTCCCCCTCCTCCCGCTGACTGGAAGATTCATTTTTTCTCCTATTCAAATTTTTCTTCTAATCTTTCTCATTTCTCACTCCAAATTTCCCACACAAGCAGGAACGCCCCGGCATTTGCCGGGGCGCTTCTGTTTGTTTTTGTTTATTTGTTCAGCGCAGCCGCCACATGTTTGGCGATGAGCTTGTGGTTCTCCGCGTCCGGATGGACGTGGACCACGAAGTCCAGCAGGAACTGGACGGAGTAGGCGTTGCCGAAGCCGTGGCCGCCCACGTCAGCGCAGTCGATGTACGTGACCTTCTTCGCGTACTTGCTGGTCTTGGTGACATGGTTTTTGATGACCTGGATGTTTTCCCGGGTCAGCGGGTCGAGCACGGTGGAATCCTGATCGTTGATGGTCTTCAGCCCGCGGAACGGGTTCGTCATGCCCATCGTGTAGACCTTCACGTCGGGGTTCAGTTTGTAGATGATGCCGAGCAGACGGTCATAGTTGACGAGGAACTGCTGGGTCCGCCGGCGGCTGTCGGCGACCATGTCGTCGAATTCCAGCGTGCCGAGGGCGAATCTCGCCCAGCCTTCCGGCGTCGCGGGGAACTGGACCTTGCCTTCCGTGACCGTGGCCAGGGCGTAGCCGGCCTGACGGCCGAAGACCTGGTAGAACGGGAGCATCAGCGGTTTCAGGATGGACGACGTCATGATGTCGTTGGCACACAGGGAGAAGAACAGGACGTCGGCCTGTTCGATGGCGCCGCGGATCTGCTGTGCCAGGCGAAGTGCATCGCCCGGGGACGTGACCTCCGTGAAGACCATGAGATAGTCGCTCATGTACTGGTCAAAGGTGTTCTCCGGCTTGCAGAGCTCGGACTCGAAGTCCTTGTCCAGGAGCCGCAGGAACTCGCGGGTCCCCCACATGGACCGGGACAGGTTGACCGAGGTCTCCTTGCTGAAGCCGAACTGGTCCCGGATGGCCAGCGGCCAGGACTTCGCGACGAATTCGCCGTGGGGCATCGCCAGGACCTGCGTGACCATGTCGGTGGAACCCTCCGCCAGGCCGAAGCCGGCCGCGATGGAGTCGCCCAGGACGACCATGGACTTGCCCTTGTACTTGGTGGTGGTCTTGGCCGATGAGCCGACCGCGCAGAGCGGGACGATCATCAGGACCGCCAGCAGCGCCGCAAGCAGTTTTTTCGTGAATTTCATGTGTGTTCTCTCCATCCGTATCT
>JAGACE010000185.1 GCA_017614275.1 Clostridia bacterium
CTCGAATTCCTGGAAGGCAAAGAGCTGCCCGGCATCGCCGCAATGGCCGACAAAGACTGAACGGTCTTTCGTATAAACCCATCATTGAAATGCAAAAAAGAGGTAGATTCCAATGAACAAAGCACTCCGTAAGGCCGTCATCGCCGGCAACTGGAAAATGAACAAGACTCCGTCCGAGGCGAAAGCGCTCATCACCGAGCTCAAGCCTCTTGTGGCGAACGCAGACTGCGATGTCGTCATCTGTGTCCCCGACGTCGACCTGACGGTCGCACTCGAAGAGACCGCCGGCTCCAACATCAAAGTCGGTGCCGAGAACTGCCACTGGGCGGAAAGCGGCGCCTTTACCGGCGAGATCTCCGCTCCCATGCTCAAAGAGATGGGCGTGGAATACGTCGTCATCGGCCACTCCGAAAGAAGGACTTACTTCGGCGAGACCGACGACACCGTCCGCGACCGCACCCGTGCCGCTCTCAACAACGGCCTGACCGTCATCCTCTGCGTCGGCGAGACCCTCGATCAGAGAGAGAAGAACGTCACCTTCGAGACCGTCGCCATCCAGACGAAAGTCGCTCTGACCGGCGTCTCCGAGGCCGAACTGGAGAACGTCATCATCGCCTATGAGCCCGTCTGGGCCATCGGCACCGGCAAGACCGCGACCGATGAGCAGGCCAACGAAGTCAACCACTTCATCCGCACCCTCATTGCTGACCTCTACAGCAAAGAAGCTGCCGACAAGTTCGTCATCCAGTACGGCGGCTCCATGAACGCGGGCAACGCGGAAGGCCTGGTCGCACAGGAAGACATCGACGGCGGCCTCATCGGCGGCGCTTCCCTGAAGCCGGCCGAATTCGCCAAGATCGTCGAAGCTGCCAGCAAATAAATCGGCTTTACAAAACAAAAAAGATCCGAGCCAGATGGTTCGGATCTTTTCTTTTTTGCTTATTCGCTGTCCGGCTGCGCGGACAGATCGGGCGCCCGCAGGCTCTGCGCGTGCGGCAGTTTGACGGAAAAACAGGTCCCGCGCTCGTCGGAGTAGTCGAGGGCGATCTCCCCGTTGTGCCGCTGCACGATCTTCTGGGCGATGGACAGCCCGAGGCCGTAGCCTCCCTGCTCCCGGACCCGGGACTCGTCGACCCGGTAGAAGCGGTCGAAGATGTGCGGGGCCTTTTCGGCCGGAATGGGCTGACCGGTGTTGGAGACCCTCAGCGTGACGGTCCGGTGGGACGTGTCGTCCACCGCGACTCGGATGGTACCGCCTTCGTCGACATATTTCGCGGCGTTCTCCATCAGGATCATGATGACCTGCTTGAGCCGCTCGTAGTCCCCGACCACCTGGGCCGGACCGCTGAGGTCGGATTCCAGCCGGATGTTGCGCTCGAAGGCCAGGGCCTCCGTGGCCAGGATGACATCGTCCGCCGCCTCGGCAAAGTCGATGAGCCGGAAATTGTAGTGCATGTCCATCGCCGCGTCGGAACGGGCCAGGAACAGCATCTCGTTGACCAGTTTGGACATCCGCCCGGCTTCCTGCTTCGTGTTTTCGACCCACTTCTCCGACTCTCGGATCGTGGCGTCGGGAGAGGCCTCCATGATGTCCAGATTCGCCAGCATGACGGTCAGCGGGGTCTTCAGTTCATGAGACGCGTCCGCGATGAACTGCTGCTGGTTCCGGATGGCCTCGTCGACCGGCAGGATGGATCGCCTGGCCATGAAGTCACAGAGGACCAGGATGAGGACGAGCATGATGAAGCTCAGCACCGCATAGATGCGGGTCTGGAAATAGATCTGTTTCAGTTCGCTGGTCCGGTCCATGAGGGCGACCTTCGTCCCCACTCCTTTCAGCGGCTGTTTCAGATAGCGGAGCGACTTGTTCAGGGTGAGCCCGGTCGCATCCGGCGTCAGCCGGAGTTCCTTTCGGGTCTGCTCCAGATCCTCTTCCAGTTCCTTCTGAAATGTCTTGTTGGGCGACTCCAGCAGCAGCACCTCCCCTTCCTCGGAGAGGAGGAGCAGCGCCACGTCGTCCCGGAATTCCAGCGCGTCCGCATCGACGGAGACCGCGCCCTTTTCCACATGGACCGTGTCCGCCGTAACGGCTTTCAGAAAGTCGCGCATCATTTCGTTCGCGTTGTTTTTCTCGTACGTATGCGTGGCGACGATCAGAAGAGCAACGGCTCCGGTGAGCAGGACGAGGGCCACGATCATCGTGTCCACCATAAAGCGCCGGCGCAGTTTACTCAGCACGTTACTCGGTCACCTCCAGGCGGTATCCGATCTTGCGGATGGTGGCGATGCTGGCCCGGGAATTCAGATGTTTGAGCTTCTTGCGCAGGAAGGAGATGTACACCTCCACGTTGTTGTCCTCGGCGTCCGATTCGGCGCCCCAGACCTTGACGATGAAGTCTTCCTTCGGGACGATGACGTTCGGCGCCGACATGAGCAGGCGCATGATCTCGAATTCCTTGGGTCCCAGAGGAATGGATTTTCCGTTGCCCCCGAGCGTGTAGTTGGACAGAGACAGACTCAGGTCTTCGAACTGCAGTTCGTCCATGACGACTTCCCCCTGACGACGGGAGATGGCGCGGACCCTGGCGAGGAGTTCGCCCGGGATGAAGGGCTTGGTCAGGTAGTCGTCCGCACCGGCGTCGAGGCCTTTGATCTTATCGGTCGTGTCGTCTTTTGCCGTCAGCATGATGACCGGCGTCGTGTTCTTCTCGGCGCGCATCCGACGGACGACTTCGAACCCGTCCATCTTCGGGATCATGACGTCAAGGATGATGCAGTCATAGATGCCGCTCATCGCGTTGTCGAATGCGCTCTCGCCATCATAAACGATATCGGCGGTATAGCGTTGCGCCTTCATGATCTCCCCGAGCGCCTCCGCCAGCCGGACTTCGTCTTCAACGATCAATACTCTCATACTTATACTCCTGATTTTGATCAGTCATTAAAAAGTGTTCTCTTTATTATAAACGAATTACAGGGCTTGTTCAATCAATAAGGTCCATAAAAAAGCGCATCGCGAAGGGAGCGATGCGCCGGGAAAGCCGGTTTGGTCAGATGTCTTTGAGAAGACCGGTC
>JAGACE010000186.1 GCA_017614275.1 Clostridia bacterium
CGTCGTCCGTCACATAATAGCGGGACGGACGAAGACCGTTGCGGTCCAGACAGGCGCCCACCTGGTCGCCGTCCGTGAAGATCAGCGAGGCAGGGCCGTCCCAGGGCTCCATCATCGTGGAGTAGTAATGGTACATGTCCTTTTTCGCGCAGCTCATTGTGTCGTCGGACTTCCAGGGCTCCGGCACACAGATCATCATGGCCAGCGGCAGGTCCATCCCGTTCATGACGAGGACCTCGAGCGTGTTGTCAAGCATGGCAGAATCGGACCCGGCGGTATCGACGACCGGCAGGATCTTTTCGTAGTTCTCATTCAGGAACGGCGATTCCATGGTCTCGCCTCTGGCGAGCATGCGGTCCGCGTTGCCGCGGATGGTGTTGATCTCGCCGTTGTGGACGATGAAGCGGTTCGGATGGGCCCGTTCCCAGCTCGGGTTCGTGTTCGTGGAGAACCGCGAGTGGACCATGGCGATGGTGGACACGAAGTCGTCGCTCTGCAGGTCGGTATAGAACTCCCGCAGCTGGTGTACCAGGAACATGCCCTTGTACACGATGGTCCGGGAGGACAGCGAACAGACATAGGTGTTGTCGTTGGACTGTTCGAAGACCCGGCGGATGACATACAGCTTCCGGTCGAAGTCCAGACCGGTCTCACAGTCAGCCGGTTTCCGGATGAAGCACTGTTCGATGCAGGGCATTTTGTCGATGGCTTTCTGTCCGAGAGTGCCCGGGTCCGTAGGGACCGACCGCCAGCCGAGGAAAGTCAGTCCTTCCTTGGCGGTGATGATCTCCAGCATCTTCTTGGCCTGGGCCCGGCGCAGCTTGTCCTGCGGCAGGAAGAGCATGCCGATGCCGTAGGAACGCGCGTCGCCCAGAGCGATGCCGCACTCCGCGGCACGTTCCTTGAAAAAGGCATGCGGAGTCGCGACGATGATGCCTACACCATCGCCGGTCTCTCCCGCCGCGTCCTTGCCGGCGCGGTGTTCCAGTTTTTCCACGATCTTAAGAGCACTGTCTACGATCCGGCGGGACGCCTCGCCCTTGATGCTGACGACGGTCCCGATGCCGCAGGCATCGTGCTCAAACTGCTCCCGATACAACGGGTTCTGTTGCGATGTTTCATTTCTCATTCTTGACAAGTCCCTTCCGGGGATTTGCGGCGAAGACAAAAAAAAGCCACAGAACGCAGTTTTGGACTGCGTCCTGTGACTTCTTCGCCACATGGGTTGCACTTATTATAGTACCAGATTATGAAAAATGCAAGATATATTTTTTCATTCTTCCGGTTCGGCCGGAACTTTGACCTTCAGCTTTTTGGCTGCTTCCTTTTTCTGGAGCTTCTTTTCCCCGTATTCCTTCTGTTTGTCCAGGACCACGTTCTCGAGGCTCAGGTCGGCCCCGGTGTCCTTCGGTTCGTTCTCGTCGAAGACATAGTCCTTGCCCGGCAGAATCGCGTTGAGCAGGATGCCGGCCAGAGAACCGACCGCCAGAGCGGACAGCGTGATGGTCAGGGTGCCCAGGCTGAACTGGATGCCGTCGACGGCCTCGCCGGAGGCCAGGGTGTTGCTCTTCAGGCCGAGGGCGCTGACGAGGATGACGGCCGCGATGATCAGATTGCGGGTCTTGGAGAAGTCCACGTGAGACTCGACCAGGTTCCGGAGACCGGCCGCGGAGATCATACCATAGAGCACGAAGGAGATACCGCCGATGGTCGCGGTCGGGATGGTGTGGATGACCGCCGCGAATTTCGGGCTGAAGGACAGGACGGCCGCAAAGCAGGCCGCGATGCGGATGACGCGCGGATCGTAGACTTTCGTGAGTGCCAGGACGCCGGTGTTCTCGCCGTACGTGGTGTTGGCGGGCGCGCCGAACAGGGACGCGATGGTGGTGGCAAGACCGTCACCGGTGAGGGTCCTCTGCAGGCCGGGGTCCGCGAGATAGTTCTTGCCGACGGTGGCGCTGATCGCCGAGATGTCGCCGATGTGCTCCATCATCGTCGCAAGGGCGATGGGCACGATCGCGATGACCGCGGTCAGGACGAGCGAAGAGTTCGTGAAGTCGACGCCGCCGAAGACGGTGCTGCCCCAGTGGATCGGGAATCCGATCCAGGCGGCTTCCTTGATGGGCGTGAAGTCCACATCATGGCACAGGACGGCAACGATATAAGAGACGATGACGCCCATGATGATCGGGATGATGCGCATCATGCCGATGCCCCAGATGTTGAACAGGATGACGACGATGAGCGCGGCAAAGGCGACCAGCCAGTTCGTGGCACAGTTGCTGATCGCGGAGGGCGCCAGACCCAGGCCGATCGCGATGATGATGGGACCGGTGACGACCGGCGGGAAGTACCGCATGACTTTGCGGGTGCCGAACTCCTAGATGACCGACGCCAGGATCAGGTAGACCAGACCCGCGCAGGCCACGCCGAAGCAGGCGTACGGCAGCAGCTGCGCCTGGGTCATGCTGTCGTTCGCCAGACCCGTGATGGCGGCGTAACCGCCGAGGAACGCGAAGGACGAGCCCAGGAAGGCAGGGACCTTCATCTTCGTGATAAGATGGAACAGCAGCGTGCCGAGGCCGGCGAACAGGAGCGTCGTGGAGACGTCCAGTCCGGTGATCAGCGGAACGAGGACCGTTGCGCCGAACATGGCGAACATGTGCTGCAGTCCGAGGACGACCATCTTCGGGGTGCCCAGGAGCTTGGCGTCATAGATGGCGCTGCCGACATTCGCCTCTTCGACGACTTCTTCCGCAGCAGCCGTTACTTTTTCTTCTGCCATAAATTTCTCTCTCCTCTACTTTGATTTACATACACATCAGTAAAAACCTTACTGTGTAAAATTCTACCAACAACAAACTGAAAACGCAAGAACAAGTGGTACACAATAAAAAATAATCTACCGGTTGTGGTTTTGTCCTCAGATTCGAAGGCTTTTTTCTGCAAAAACTCACGAAATTAATCGTTGCATTTGCCCATAGGCTGTGCTATTATAGTCAAGCAGTCAACGCGGGGTCCCCCGCTTGACATACATACGCGGACGTGGCGGAATTGGCAGACGCGCTAGATTCAGGTTCTAGTGAACGCGAGTTCATGTGGGTTCAAGTCCCGTCGTCCGCACCAAGCAATAGAGACTACACTTCTGTGTGGTCTCTATTGTTTTAATCTAATATATCGGCGTAGTGGCCGAGTTTTTCATCGAATCTGCTTTTCGAGACCTCCTCCGGGACGGCGATCGGATACCGGCCGGTGAAGCAGCCGTCGCAGAAGCCGACGGTCGCGTTCTCCGCCAGTCTGTGCGTGTTCTCGATCGACAGATAGCCGAGGGAATCGACGCCGATCTCTTCGGCGATCTCTTCCACGCTGTTACAGCGGCAGGCGATCAGATGATCGCCGCTGTCCACATCGGTCCCAAAGTAGCATTCATGCCGGAACGGCGGCGCGGAGACCCGCATATGCACTTCCTCTGCCCCGGCCTCGCGCAGCAGTTTGACGATCCGCGCGCAGGTCGTGCCGCGCACGATGGAGTCGTCGATCATGACGACCCGTTTTCCTTTGATGTTCTCCCGGATGACGTTCAGCTTGATGGAGACGGTGTCCTCGCGCTGTTCCTGGGAGGGCTGGATGAAGCTCCGGCCGATATAGCGGTTCTTGATGAACCCGATGCCGTACGGGATCCCGCTCTCCCGGGCATAGCCGAGAGCGGCGTCCAGGCCGGAGTCCGGCACACCGATCACGATGTCCGCGTCCACCGGATGTTCCTTCGCCAGGAACTCCCCGGCCCGGATGCGGGCGCGATGCACGGAAGCGCCGTCGATCACAGAATCGGGGCGCGCGAAATAGATGTATTCAAAGACACAGAGACTGGTCTGCTCCTTCTTCCCGCAGTACGTGGTGATGGAGCGGACCCCTTCTTTTTCGATCACCAGGATCTCTCCGGGCAGAAGGTCCCGGACGAACGTGGCGCCGATCGTGTCCAGCGCGCAGGATTCACTGCAGACACACCAGGCTCCCCGGTCCGTCTTCCCGAGGCAGAGCGGCCGGAACCCGTTGGGGTCCCGGAAGGCGATGAGCTTGGTGGCCGTCATCACGAGACAGGAATAGGCGCCCCGGATGGTGGCCATCGTCTTGGCCACCGCCTCTTCGGTGCTCGCGCTGGTCAGGCGGTTGGCCACGATGGTATAGGCGATCGACTCGGTGTCGGAGGTCCCGTGGAAGATCCCGCCGGACAGTTCGACTTTCTTCCGGATCTCGTCCGCGTTGACCAGGTTGCCGTTGTGCGCCAGCGCCAGGTTGCCCTTGATGTGGCGGATGACCAGCGGCTGGATGTTGCCGGTGTCTTTGCCGCCGGTCGTGGAATAGCGGACATGGCCGATCGCCATATTACCGCAGCCGAGGGCGCGCAGACGCTCCTCCGAAAAAACGTCCGGGACCAGGCCGTTGCCTTTCCGATGGGTGAAGACCCCGTCGTCGTTTACAGCGATCCCACACGCTTCCTGCCCCCTGTGCTGTAACGCATAGAGGGCATGGTAAACGGTGTGGGCGACTTCAGTCGTCTTCGTCTCGAAGATCCCGAAGACGCCGCACTCCTCGTGTAATGAATCAAACATATCAAAGCAGGATGATGCCGTGCTCTTTGCACTCATCTCTCATCTCGTCGGGCCAGACCGCGCACTGGACTTCGCCGATATGGGCTTTTTCCAGGAGCAGCATGCACAGCCGGGACTGGCCGATGCCGCCGCCGATGGTCAGCGGGATGGTCCCGTCCAGGATGCCCTTGTGGAAGGGGAACTGTTCCCGTTCCAGGCAACCTTCGATCTCCAGCTGGCGATGCAGGCTCTCCGCGTCGACACGGATGCCCATTGAGCTGATCTCATGCGCACAGCCGAGCAGTTCGTTCCAGGCGAAGATGTCGCCGTTCAGGGCCCAGTCATCATAGTCCGGGGCACGGCCGTCGTGTTTCTGACCGCTCTTCAGAGCGCCGCCGATCTGTTCGATGAAGACGGTCCCGCGCTCTTTGACGATCGCGTCTTCCCGCTCTCTGGGCGTGAGGTCCGGATACATGTCTTCCAGTTCCTGCGTGGTGATGAAGAACACCTCATCGCTCATCTCGAACCCGAGCATGGGATAGATCTCCTTGACGACCTCGTTGGTCTCCACGATGGCCTTGACGATCTTCTCCACGATGTCGTGCAGGAACTCCGGGTTGCGGTCTTCCCTGCGGATCACGCGGCACCAATCCCACTGGTCCACATAGAGGGAATGCAGGTTGTCGGTGTCGTCGTCCCGCCGGATGGCGTTCATGTCGGTATAGATGCCTTCGCCCGGCTCATAGCCGTAGCGGTACAGGGCTTCTCTTTTCCACTTTGCGAGGCTCTGGACGACCTCCGCTTCCCCGTCGATCTTCTTCATGGTGAAGTGGACTTTCCGCTCCACGCCGTTGAGGTCGTCGTTGATGCCGCTGGCTTTCGTCACCATGATGGGTGCTGTCACACGGTCCAGGTTGAGCGCTTTGCTCAGTTTGAACTGGAAGGTGTCTTTGCAGGTTTTGATCGCATACTGCGTCTCTCTCTGCGAGAGTTTGCTTTTATAATCGGTTGGATAGATCACGTTTGCTCTCTCCTTAATAGTTGATCAGATATTCGTCGATCTCCCACTGCGAGATCTTGGTCCTGTATTCATCCCATTCCGCCTTCTTGCCGGCGATGTAATTGTCGAACACGTGAGCGCCGAGGGTCTCGCGGATGAACGGGTCCTTCTCGGCTTCCGCGATCGCTTCC
>JAGACE010000187.1 GCA_017614275.1 Clostridia bacterium
GAAAAGAGCGCGTCTCGGTCATAGTTCCCTTCCGGGAGCCCCGGGATCTCTTTATACGCCTTGAAGATGGCGAGGCTGACCTCGGCACCCACAGCGAACATCTCTTCCTCGGGAAACGGACAGTCGTCCGTGACGATGAGGGTCGCGTAACTGAACGCGATGAGCCACACGTCGCGGAAATAGCAGTCCGCCTGGAACGCGTCCAGATGATAGATCCGCATCAGAGATTCCCGCGCCAGATCCTGCAAAAAGCGCAGGGCTTCTTCGGCACCTCCGGTCACACCGTCCGGCTTCTTGAGGAACAGGAGCCGGTACAACTCCGGTTCCTCTTTTGCGAAGGCGATGTACTGGTGCCATACGCCCAGAAACGGGATGGGTTCCGACAGGCCGCGCTCGATGTACTCTTTGTATAGTACTTTCGCCTGCTCATACACGTCCCTTTTCAGCTGGTCCATCGAGTCATACCAGGTGAAAATGGGACGGGCGGAGACGTTCAGCCGCGCGCCGACTTCCCGGGCCGTGACCGCGTCGATCCCCTTTTCCCGGGCGATCTGCAGAGCGGCTGCTACGATCTCTTCTTTCTGGAACTTGACCTTCGGAGGCATAGAGCACCGTCCTTCCATTTTGTAAAACGTTCGTTATGCAACACTTGTTTTGCAACATCATTCTACAATGGTTTTCTCCCTCTGTCAAGCGCATTTTTACAAAAAAATGCCGACCCCGAAAAGTCGGCAAATACTGTTTTCATTTTATTACATTTACGGTCTGGAACCCGTAATGATCCAGGATCCGGAGGACCTCCCGGTCGATCGTCTCCCCCGGCACGACCGGCAGGACGGCCGGCGGGCAGCCGATATCCACAACTGCGGCGATACGTCCCTCCGCACCGCTGAGCGGGATGGTCTCTGTCGGCTTCAGAAGGACCTCCCGCGGCTGCAGGACGACCTCCGGGAGCCGGACCGGCAAAGCCGGGGCTGTCTCCCCTTCCGGAGCTTTCCGGAACGCCCGGGCAGCTTTTTGATAATCCGTTTCCGTATTCTGCGGAGAGAACATGAGGACCGCGGTGTCCCGATCCAGGTATTCCGGCTCGACACCGGACTCCGGTCCCAGGACCGCGCCGCTCAGGGTGATCTTCAGGGGTTCGTCCCCGATCAGGGAGAAGCCCTGTGCCCGGAATTCTTCCTTCAGGGCGTCCACGCGCTCCAGCGTCTCCGAGAAAGCGCTGAGGGCGCTCTTCTCGAGCCAGTCGTTCGCAAGGTCCAGGGACTGTAAAAGCAGGTAGGACGGGCTCGTGGAGCCGAACAGGCACATCGCCTCCCGGGCCGTGGCCTCGAAGCCTTCGGGCGCGTCCGGACCGATGTGCAGGTATCCGCCGCCGGTCAGCACCGGCAGGGTCTTGTGGGCGGAGTCCGCGCAGGCGTCCGCGCCGAGCGTGATGGGATGCCGGTCGTCCGGCAGGAACTTCAGATAAGCGCCGTGGGCGTTGTCCACGAGCAGGGGCGCACCGTGCGCGTGGGCGACGTCCGCCAGGCCTTTGAGGTCCAGCAGGTTCCCGAGGTAGTCCGGGGAGGTCACGAAGACCGCTGCCACGGGTCCGGTCTGTGACAGCCGCCGGTCCAGCCCCTTCGGGGTGACCGTACAGCGGCACAGGGCGTACTCCGGTTCTTCCGAAGGAAGCCACGCCACGTCGAAGCCGATCAGCTGGGCTGCCTGCACGAAGGACTTGTGGGCGTTGCGCCCCGCCAGGATAGTCGGGGTCCCGTCGTGGGTCTTCTTCCAGGATCGGACCGCCAGAAGGCACATCGCTTTGATGCTCTGTGACGAGCCTCCGCAGGAATAGAACGTGGCACGGGCCCCGAACAGAGCCGCCGCGTTCGCCTCGCTCTCCGCGATGACGCCGTCTGCCTCATACAGGCTGTCTGCCCCGCGGATCTCTGTCAGGTCGAGTTCCTCCACGCCCAGCGGGCCCTGACCTTTGTGGCCGGGCATGTGCAGCCGGGCGGCGCCGCTGTCCGCGTACCGCCGGCAGAAGTCCGCAATGGGCGTCTTCATATCGGAAACTCCTTACCGCAGGATGGCGAAGGCCATGTCGGCCGCGTAGAGCAGCACGAGCAGGATGCCCTCGGGGCGTTTGATCTTGTCTTTGGTGAGGCACATGATCCAGGCGACGATGCTGATGCCGATGAGGATCATCATGTCCCACACGGACGCCGCGTTGACCGCCACCGGATGGATGGCGGACGAGACGCCGAGGATGAGCATGAGGTTGAAGATGTTCGAGCCGATGACGTTGCCGACCGCGAGTTCCACCTCTCCCTTGCGGGCCGCCACCACGGAGGTGACGAGTTCCGGCAGCGAGGTGCCGAGGGCGACGATAGTCAGGCCGATGAGCGTCTCCGTCATGCCGGCCGCCCGGGCGATCTCCTTCGCGCTGTAGACGACGGCTTCGCCGCCGGCGACGATGAGGGCGATGCCGATGACGATGAACAGGAAGCACTTCCAGGTGGGCATGGCTTTATAATCCTCTGCCTCTTCCGTGGGGTTCTTCCGTGCGTTGATGACGAGGTAGACGATGTACGCGATGAAGATGGCCAGCAGGAGCAGGCCGAGCCACCGGGCGATGAGCCCGACGTTCTCCGTGAACGCGTAGTCCGTGAGGTAGTCTTTGAAAATGACCGGCGCGCTGGAGCCCAGCAAAATGAGGAACATGGTGCCCATCATCACCGGGAAGTCGCGTTTCAGGACGCTCGGGTCCACCGGGACCGCGTGGATGGTCGCGCAGACGCCGAGGACCATCAGCGTGTTGAACAGGTTGGAGCCGATGACGTTGCTGATGGCGATCTCGTTGGCGCCCTGGATGGCCGCCGAGGTGGAGACCGCCAGTTCCGGAGCGCTCGTGCCC
>JAGACE010000023.1 GCA_017614275.1 Clostridia bacterium
AACGAGGTCTGTCTGAACATGTGCGAGGCCAGAGGCTGCGGCGACCGCCACTGCCGCGTCGTCGCCGAGCGCAGAGACGTCACGGGCCTGCCGCAGCAGGACTGGCTCTCCCACCGCGGACAGCCGGAGTTCCCGGTCCACAACACCCCGGAAGAGCGGACCGTGCCGGAAGGGCAGATCCTTCGCAACGGCAAGTACACCAACGCCTTCGGCGAGGAGAAATCCTTCGACTGGTGCTACAACTGGGTCATGCAGATGGGCTGGGTCTGGAGCATCCAGTTCCCGCTGGTGGCCATGGGCGATATGTGCGAAGACGACGAGGAATTCGAACGTCTGATGAAGATCGTCTTCTCCACCGCGGGCAAGAACGAGTTCATCGACCCCTCTTCCTATGAAGGCCTCCGGGACTTCCTCGGCGTGCCCCATGACATCGGCCGGGTGGACTCCCGCATCATGGGCTCCTACATCAAGACCCTGCTGGACTGCCAGCTGGTCCCCTGCGAGTTCACTGCCTTTGAGAAGGACGAGACCCGCATCCACTGCGACTGCGACGACTTCGTGGGCCGCTACGAGATGGCCCCGCTGGACGAGCTGGTCATCGGCTATGAGGCCCAGTGGCACAACGCGGTCAAGACGCTCCTGTCTCCCGAGTTCTCCGTCTGGTTCGAAGGCGTGGACACGGAGGACATGGAGATCGTCATCGGCAAAAGAATCGACAACCGGATGATTTAAAGGAGGCGGCGGACAATGTTATTCAGAGAAGATAAAACAGCAAGAGCGGACGCCGAAGCCGTCCGGAAGAACATCGGCTGGTACTGCTGGACCCACGACCTCGTGGAAGTCCGCGGGAAAGACGCCCTGAAACTGCTCGACTATATCTGCGTCAACATCATCTCCGATGAGGTCGGTGTCAGCAAATACACCACGATGCTGAACGACGAGGGCAAGATCCTCGACGACACCATCGTCACCTGCATGGGGGAGAACACCTACTGGGTCTCCACCCTGTACGGCCCGAAGTTCCAGCCCCTGCTGGAGAAGTATAAGGAAGACCTGGATGTGGAGTGGGAAGACCTGACGAACGTCATCGGCATGTACGCCGTCCAGGGCCCGAACTCCCCGAAGATGCTGGACGCCCTGCTGGCGGAGCCCGTAGACGACATGAAGCGGTTCCGCATGGCGGAGAACAAGCTGGGCGATCTGCCCGTCCGCGTCCACCGCGCCGGCTTCACCGGCGAGAACGGGTACGAGATCTACTGCAAACGCGAGGAGATGCCCATCGTCTATAAAGCGCTGAGCGATGCGTCCCCGGAGTTCGACGCCCGTGAACTGCAGACCCTCGAAGTGTATGTCCGCTCCGTGCCCATGGAAAAAGGCATGGCGCTGAAGCAGGACATGCAGGGCCTGACCCCGGCGGAGGCCGGCCTCGGCTGGTCCGTCCACATGGAGAAGGACTTCCACGGCAAGGACGCGCTCGAAGGATATGAGGAGCAGTACAAACTGGTGGGCCTGTACCTCGACGAGGACAGAGCCTCCTATGAGGACATCTGCCAGAACGAACCCATCTGCCACAAGGGCGTCCAGTGCGGCGTCGTCCGGCAGATGATCTACGGCTACACGCTGGACCGGAACATCGGCTTTGCCATCGTGGACAAGAAGTTCGCGGAGCCCGGCACGGTCCTGACCGCCGGCCCGAACTTTGCGAAGCTCACCGTGGCGGACGACAAGAATTTCTTAGGGTAAAGGAGAGTCCATATGGCTTACGACATCAATAATCCTTCTGCGCAGATGCTGCAGGGCGACCTTGCCCAGATGCCCCCGCTCGAAGACGTCTTTTCCGTCAAAGGGAAAGTCGCCATCGTCACCGGCGGATCCTCGGGCCTCGGCTTCAACGTGACGGCCCGTCTGCTGCAGGGCGGCGCGAACGTCGTCATGGCCTCCTTCTCCGAGACGGAGCGGGACAACGCCCTCGGCGTCCTGGAAGAGGCGGGCTACGGTCCCGACCGCGTGCAGTTCTGTCTGACCAACGTCACGAACGAGGAGGACCTGCAGAAGCTCATCGCCTTCACGGACGAGACCTTCGGGTCCATCGACATCCTCGTCACGTGCGCCGCCACCTGGAGTTACGCGCAGATCTACAACCTGCCGAAGGCCGAGTTCGAGAAGGCCGTCGGCGTCAACCTGACCGGCACGTTCCTGACGGTCAAGCATGTCTCGAAGTACATGATCGACCATGAGATCGAGGGCAAGATGTGCCTCGTCTCCTCCAACTGCGCCTGGCTCCCGTACCCGACCTTCGGCGGCTACGCCCACTACGCTGCCTCCCAGGGCGGCGTCCTGGCCCTGACCATCGAGGCGGCCAGAGAGCTCAAGCGCTACGGCATCAAGGTCAACACGGTCGCCCCCGGCGGCATGGCCACGGAGGGCGCCACGAAGAACCTGGTCATCGACGGCCTGTCCGAAGAGGACGAGGACGAACTGTACGACGGCATCTCCACGCCGCAGCTCGACGAGATCAAACCGGTCGACTCCGTCGCCCGCGTCGTGTACGCGATGTGCACGGACTTCGCCGACGCCATCACCGGAGAGAAGGTCGTCCCCGACAACGGCATGACCCACAACATCCAGAAATATCAGCCCGAAGTCTCCCAGTTCCCGGAAGACTGACCACACAAAAGAAAACACCCTGCCGCCCGGCAGGGTGTTTGTTTCTTATCCGTACCGCGTCAGGAGGCGGTGGACGGAGGCGGCGTAGGAGAAGCCGAAGAGGTTCAGGTGGTTGAGCAGGTGGTAGAGGTTGTAGAGGTCCCGGCGGTCTTCGTAGCCGGGCTGCAGGGGAGCGGCGGCCTCGTAGGCTTCGTAAAATGCTCTTTGGTATCCGCCGAAGAG
>JAGACE010000188.1 GCA_017614275.1 Clostridia bacterium
ACAACAAGAACCGCACCGCCGGCGACGTCCGCCATTACTTTGACAAGTACGGCGGCAACCTGGGTCAGTCCGGCTGCGTCTCCTTCCTGTTCGAGCGCTGCGGCGTCATCCTGATCGACAAGGAAGACGAGGACGAGAACCCCGTCGACGAGGACACCCTGATGGAGGCAGCTCTGGAAGCCGGCGCCGAAGACTTCCTGACCGACGACGACCTCGTCTATGAGATCCGTACCGGCATCGGAGACCTCGGCGCGGTCCGCGACAGTCTCGAAGCGGCCGGCTACAAGTTCTCCACCGCAGAAGTCCAGTACGTCCCGTCCACCTACGTCAAGCTGACCGACGAAGACGCCCTGAAGAACATGGCGAAGATGATCGAGATGTTCGAGGACAACGACGACGTCCAGAACGTCTGGCACAACTGGGAGAATCCGGAAGACGCGGAAGACCTCCTGTAAGACTCTGAAAACGGCAAAAACGGTGTGTCCGAACGGACACACCGTTTTTCTGTCAGGCAGATTCTACCTTTGTATCGTGAAACCTGAGCAATGGGCAGACTCAGGCGGCACGGCGGGGTTCTTCCGCGGCGCGGCGGGCAGCGCATTTTCTGGCCAGTTCCGCGTTGCGGGCCCGGCGCTCCCGGGCGTCCCATTCCCTCTGTTCTTCTTCACGGGAAGCATAATATGTGGCGGAATGGGTCTTCTCCGGCGCGGACGCTCTGAGCCGGGCCCAGATGCGGCGCTCGAAGGCGATGACTTTTTCTTCGTTCCAGTAGCCGACCAGCAGCAGGACGATGGCGGCGACTTCCAGAGTGATCTTCAGTGCGAAAGTAAACATAGGACTTCCTCCAGACCGACCGAACAGACGGCCGAACATTTGTTTTTCTTTTCGATTCCATTATACACGCCCTCCGAGCAAAGTCAATACAAATGTTTTAGTTTTTTCTTTTCTGTCCCTTTTGACGGACTTTAATCGTTCAAAACCCCTGTAACTCATCTGAAACCAGTTTGTAATTGGCTTTCCGAAGCACTTTATAGTAGACTGTTACTGACATTAAGGACCCGTATGGAAAGGAGGATCCCATGTCATACGAGAACTTATGCATGAACTGCATGAAAGAAAAGGGCTCTGCCGAGCAGTGTCCCCATTGCCATTTCCATAACGACTCCCTGCAGCTGCCGCCGTTCCTCCCCATGAGGACCCTGGTGGGCGGCCATTACCTCATCGGCGCCGTCACCGAATCCAACGGGGACGGGACCACCTACATGGGATACGACACCGAGACCAAGACGCCGGTGACCATCCGGGAATTCCTGCCGGACACCATGGCGAAACGCAGCTCCGACTCCTCTACGCTCCTCATCCGTCAGGGTTCGGAAGAGAACTACTACGCGATGATGCGCAGTTTCCAGGAACTGTGGGGCAAGCTCCGGAAGATGAACGGCCTGTCCGCTCTCATCTCGGTCCGGGAGATCTTCGAAGAGAACAACACGGCCTACGCCGTCAGCGAATATGTGGAGGGCGCACAGTCCATCCGCGACCATCTGCTCGCCGCCAAGGAGGGCTATCTCTCCTGGGACGAGGCACGCGTCCTGTTCATGCCGGTGCTGTCCACGCTGGCCACCCTGCATCAGAACGGCATCATCCATCGCGGGCTCTCCCCCGCCACCCTGTACATCTACCCCGATCATAAAGTCCGTATCTCCGGGTTCTCCATCCCGGAGTGCCGCACGGTCAACGGAGGCCTCTCCACCGAGGTCTTCCCGGGCTACACCCCGGTCGAACAGCTCGGCGTGCAGACCGCGGCCGGCGCCTGGACCGACATCTATTCCATCGCCGCCGTCCTGTACCGGGTCCTCATCGGACGGGCGCCCATCGACGCCATGGTCCGTCTGGAGAACGACGAGATGATGATCCCGGCGAAGTTCGCCGACGCCCTGCCGAAGCCGGTCGTCGGAGCCCTGGTCAACGCCCTGCAGGTCCTGCCGGAAGACCGGACCCGCAACGTGGACCGGTTCCGGGCGGAACTCTCCTCCTCCGCCGTCGCGGAGATCGCCTCCGAGTACGAGGAAGAAGAAAAGGCGCGGAAACGCCGCATCATGTATGCACCCCACCCCATCGGCAATAAAGACGACACCCAGGAGCTCAAGTTCAACCCGCTCCAGCAGCAGATGATGAACGAGGGCTATGTCCGCACCCACCTCCACGAGGAGGAAGAGGAATACGAGGAAGAACCGCCCCGTCGGGACCACACCGGCGGCACCGCCAAGACCATCCTGACCACCATCATGGTCGTCCTGCTCGTTGCGGCGCTGGCGTTCGGCGTCCTGTATTTCACGGTCCTGAAAGACCACTTCACCATCGACACGGACGATGAGATCACGTCTTCCATGTCCGCGAACGTCAAAGTCGTCGAGGTACCGGACTTCCTGAACCAGTACTATTCCGCCATCGAAAAATCGCCCCGCTACTCCTCCTTCCAGTTCACGAAAGTGGAGCAGTACAGCGATCAGACCTCGGCCGGTAAAGTCATCGCGCAGAACATCGACGCCGGCACCAAGGTCTCCGAAGGTACCACCATCGAACTGACGGTGTCCAAGGGACCGGAACAGATCACGATGCCCGAAGTCGTCGGCAGCACCTACGATGACGCGAGCGCCCGCCTGACCTCCCTCGGGTTCAAAGTCAGCCGCTCCGACATCGCCAACGACGGCAGCCAGGTCTCCGGGACCGTCAAGTCCGCGTCCCTCGCCGCCGGCAGCCAGCACAGCAAGGGCACGCTGGTCGTCCTGCAGGTCTGGGAAGAAGCCCCGACCGTGCCGACCACGGAAGCCACCACGGAGGGAGACACCACCGAACCCGTCTCCGAAGATCCCGGCTTCTTCGACAACCTCATCAATCCGTAAGCATAAAAAAAGATCCTCCTTCCCGCTCGGGAAGGAGGATTTTTGTTGTGCTGTTACCGGTCTTCGAAGGGAACGTATTCCCGGGCCGGGCAGATGTTCATATACGCCGGGCGGATGATCTTTCCGCGGTTGATGATCTCTTCCATGCGGTGGGCGCTCCAGCCGGAGATCCGCGCGATGGCGAAGATCGGCGTGTAGAGCTCCAGCGGCAGGTCCAGCATGCTGTAGGCGAACCCGCTGAAGAAGTCCACGTTGGCGCAGACGCTCTTCTGC
>JAGACE010000189.1 GCA_017614275.1 Clostridia bacterium
CATCGACCTGGTGGACGAGGCCTGCGCCTCCCTCCGCATGGAGATGGATTCCATGCCCACGGAACTGGACGAGATCCGGCGCCGCATCATGCAGATGGAGATCGAGGAACTGGCGCTCAAGAAAGAGACCGACCAGTTGTCCAAAGACCGCCTGGCCAAGCTGCAGGAAAACCTGGCTTCGGAGCGCGACGCTTTCAACGCCATGAAATCCGCCTGGGACGTGGAACGGACCGCGGTGGAGACCGTGCAGAAAGTCAAAGAGGAACTGGACCGCGTGAACCACGAGATCGAAGAAGCGGAGCGCACTTATGATTACGAAAAGGCCTCGCGGCTGAAATTCTCCGAACTGCCGGCGCTGCAGGAAAAACTGAAGGCCGCGCAGGAGGCCGTGGAAAAAAAGAGCCAGCACCCGCTGCTGGATTCCGCCGTGACGGAGGAACTCATCGCGGAAGTGGTGGCCCGCTGGACCGGCATCCCCGTCTCCAAACTGGTGGAAGGCGAGCGGCAGAAGCTGCTGCAGATGCCGGACGAACTGCATAAGCGGGTCGTCGGTCAGGACGAGGCCGTGCAGGTGGTCTCGGACGCGATCCTGCGTTCGCGCGCCGGCATCGCGGACCCCGGCCGGCCCATCGGCTCCTTCATCTTCCTGGGCCCCACGGGCGTGGGCAAGACCGAGCTGGCCAAGGCGCTGGCTGAGAACCTGTTCGACGACGAAAAGAACATGGTGCGCATCGACATGTCGGAGTACATGGAGAAATTCTCGGTCTCCCGCCTGATCGGGGCGCCTCCCGGCTACGTGGGCTACGACGAGGGCGGCCAGCTGACGGAAGCGGTGCGCCGCAAACCGTACAGCGTCGTGCTGTTCGACGAGATCGAAAAGGCCCACCCGGACGTGTTCAACATCCTGCTCCAGGTCCTGGACGACGGACGCATCACGGACTCGCAGGGCCGGACCGTGGACTTCAAGAACACGATCATCATCATGACCTCCAACCTGGGCTCCGACATCCTGCTGGAAGACGTGAAGGACGACGGCGAGATCAGCGACACGACCCGCAAGATGATCCTGGACATCCTGCGCCGCAGCTTCCGCCCGGAATTCCTGAACCGCGTGGACGAGATCGTATTCTACAAGCCGCTCACCAAGGCCGACATGCGGGCCATCATCGACCTGCAGACGAAGGCGCTGGCGAAACGGCTCGCGGACAAGGAACTGTCGCTGGAGATTACCGGCGCCGCGAAGGACAAGATCATTGCGGAGGGCTACGACCCCGCCTACGGCGCGCGCCCCATCAAGCGCTACCTGCAGGCCGAAGTCGAGACCCGCATCGCCCGCGCCATCCTGTCTGGCCGCTACAAAGCCGGCGACACGGTGAAGGTGGACGTGAAGGACGGCGAATTCACGCTGTAAAAAAGTAAAGGACCGGTGATCCACCGGCCCGGGAATAAATCGTAGGGGCCGATGTTCCATCGGCCCGGAATAATAAAACGCAGGGGCCGGTATTCACCGGCCCCTTTTATCTTACTGCAGCTTCTCGAAATCCGCCGCCCCGTGCTTGCACAGCGGGCAGATGAAGTCGGGCGGCAGCTCCTCGCCCTCATACACGTATCCGCAGACCGTGCAGACCCAGCCTTTCTTTTTGGCTTCGCCTTCGCCGGCTTTGGGCGGGCGGGGCTTGACGTTGCTCTGATAATAGCTGTAGGTCATGGTCTCCGCGGAGCTGACCACCTTGGATTCGGTGACGGAGCAGATGAACAGGCCGTGGGTGCCCATATCCGTGTGCTCCTCGACCTTCAGGGACAGGTACGCGTTGATGTATTTGTCCAGGTACAGCAGGCCGTTGCCGGAGCGCTCCAGCGTCTTGCCCGCGAATTTATCCACGGCGCGGCCGCTCACGAAGCTGTACTCCTGGAACACGCTGAACGGTGCTTCCACGGACAAAACGTTCAGGTTCAGGATGCCGGTCTGCTCCACGATGTGGTGCGTATAGTTCTGCTTGTTGATGCAGACCGCGACCCGGTTCGGCGTGGAGGTGAGCTGGACCACCGTGTTGACGATGCAGCCGTTGTCTTTCTTGCCGTCGTTCGTGGTGACCACGTACAGGCCGTAGCCGATCTTGAACATCGCCTTCGGATCCTGCTTGGCCAGTTCTTCGGCACCGGGCTTCTCATATTCGGCGCACAGTTCCTGCGCCAGGCCCTTCAGGGCGGCGTTGGAGGCGTCGTTCAGGGCGCCGAGGATGCGGACGTTGTTTTCCGCGAAGGTCAGGTCCTTGCCGCCTTCCAGCATGTTTTTCATGATCTTGGCGGCCTGCGGGGCCCAGGAACCGTTCTCAATGAGGCCGATGGTGCGCTTCTGGTAATTGCGCTCCTTCAGTTCTTCGATGAACGTCTGCATGAACGGGAAGATCCCGCCGTTGTACGTGGTGGTGGCCAGGACGATCTTGCTGTAGCGGAACGCGTCCTCGACCGCCTCCGCCATGTCGTCGCGCGCCAGGTCCGTGATCGCGATCTTCGGGCAGCCCTCGGCTTTCAGCAGCGGCACCAGTTTCTCCGCCGCTTCTTTGGTGTGGCCGTACACGGAGGTGTAGAAGATGGCTACGCCGTCGGTCTCCGGCTCATAGGCGGACCAGGTGTTGTACAGATCCAGGTAGTAGCCCAGGTCTTCCTTCAGGATGGGGCCGTGCAGCGGGCAGATGGTGCGGATATCCAGGCCCGCGGCTTTCTTCAGCAGCGCCTGCACCTTATCACCGAATTTGCCCACGATGCCGAAGTAATAGCGGCGCGCCTCGCAGGCCCAGTCGTCGTCGTACGCGTCCAGTGCCCCGAACTTGCCGAAGGCGTCCGCGGAGAAGAGCACCTTGTCCGTCTTTTCATAGCTCATCACGACCTCGGGCCAGTGGACCATTGGTGCGGTGATGAACTGCAGCACGTGGCGGCCGAG
>JAGACE010000190.1 GCA_017614275.1 Clostridia bacterium
CTGCTGTCCCAGGCGAAGGACGTCTATGTCACCCTGTGCACGGACGGCCCCGGCCCCGACCCCTCCATGATCTTCCACGCGGTCGACGAGACCGCCCGCCGCCTGGAAAGCATGGCAAAACAGAGAGACGTCCGGGTCCGGCGCGTATCGCGAGAGGAGACCGGCCTTGTTGACGGACAGCGTTACCAGTCTGAAGAACTGAAATACCTTGAAAAGAGCCTGTTCGACCCGACGGCGGAGCGCTGGACGGAAGATGCGGAGCACCTGACCGTCTGCGAGAGCCCGACCGTCTTCGACGAGTGCGAGTGGATCGCCGCCACGGCCCGGAAACTGCTCCGGAAGGAAGGGCTCCGCGCCCGGGACATCGCGGTCATCGTGCGCGACGAGGAGGCGTACCGCAGCGAACTGCTGGCGGCCTTCCGCCGCTATGACCTGCCGGTCTTCGACGACGCGCGCCAGCCCGTGGGGCAGCAGCCGCTGGTCGTCCTCTGCCGGGCGGTCCTGAACCTTCTGGCAAACGGCTTTTCCGCCGACAACCTTCTTCAATATATGAAGACCGGCCTGTGCGGGGCCACCCCCGAGCAGACCGCGGAATTCGAAAACTATGTCTTCACCTGGGACATCCCCGGCAAGGCGTTCCGGGAGGACTTCCCCTGGAACCCCTTCGGACTCGACGCCGCCTACCGCTCCGACGCGGAGGTCGAGGAGGCCCTCGGCCTGCTCAACGAGACCCGAAAAGCCGTCATGGATCCCCTGCTGCGCCTGCGCGGCAGGGTCCGGGACGCCTCCTTCCGGGAGGTCGGCGAGGCGTTCTACCGCTTCCTGACCGACACGAACGTCCCGGAGCAGCTGAAGAACTACGCGGTCCGGCTGGACGAGGCGGGCCTGCCCGACCTCGCCGGCGAACAGGACCGGGTGTGGGACGTGGTCATCGGGACCATCGACCGCCTGACCGCCGTCTACGGCGAGGAACGGGTCCGCTCCATGAAGCAGTACGCCGACCTGTTCCACGCCATCCTGTCCATCACGGACCTCGGGCGCATCCCGCAGGGCCTCGACGAGATCATCGTCGCCGGGGCGGACCGCGTGCGCCTGTCCTCCCCCGACACCGTCTTCGTCGCGGGACTCGAAGAGGGCGTCTTCCCGGCCGTCGTCGGGCAGAGCGGCCTGCTCACTCTGCGCGAGAGAGCCAGTCTCCGGGACCGTGGACTGGAGCTGTCCTTCTCCGAGGACCTGCGCGCGTCGGAGGAGCGGTTCATCGCCTATTCCGCCGTGGCGGCGCCCCGGCGCCGGCTCTATCTGTCCTGGCACCGCATCGACACCGCCGGCGGCAGCTATTACCCCTCGGAAGTCATCCGCAACGTGCAGGATCTGTTCGCCGTGGACGATACGGGCGAGATCTTGCGGTGCAACTCCGTTCGGACCGACGCGCTCTCCCCCGAATACTACACAGAGACCGAGGCCTCGGCGTTCGCGGCCTATGCCGCCCACCGGAAGGACGGCCTGACCGGGGACCTCCCGAACGTGCGGGAAGCTCTGGTGCGGCAGGACGCCGACGGCACCTGGACCGCGAAACTGGACAGCGTGGACCGCGTCCTGCGGCCCCGCGAATACCGCATCGAGTCCCCCGACGTGGCAACGGCCCTGTTCCGAAACGACATGTCCCTGTCCGCGTCCCGGGTGGACAACTACTACCACTGCGCCTTCCAGTACTTCTGCCGCTACGGCCTGAACGCCGAGCCCCGGCGGCGGGCCACGCTCGGCGCCAACCACTTCGGCACCATCATCCACTACGTGCTGGAACAGCTGCTGAAAGAGTCCGACAAGGGCACGTTCGTCGCCCTGTCCCCGGAGGAACTCCGCGGCCGGGTCGACTTCTGGATGGCGGACTACGCGGAGCGCGAACTCGGCGGGCTGGAGGACAAGACCACCCGCTTCCAGTATCTGTACGACCGGCTGAAGCTCACGTTATACGACGTCTCCGAACGCTTACAGGACGAACTTCGCCTCTCGGACTTCGTGCCCGCCGACTTCGAACTGCCGATCGGCGGCGAGGAGACCGCCGTCCCCTCTTATGACCTGGAGCTGCCCGACGGGGGCACGCTGTCGGTCCGCGGATACGTCGACCGGGTCGACCTCTGCGAGAAGGACGGAAAGACCTATGTCCGGGTCGTCGACTACAAGAGCGGCGGCAAGGAATTCGAACTGTCCGACGTCCTCTACGGGCTGAACCTGCAGATGCTCCTGTACCTGTTCACCATCCGGCAGAACGGCACCGGGAAATACTCCGACGTAGTGCCCGCGGGCATCCTCTACTACCCCGCCAAGCGGACGGCCGGTTCGGTCGAGCGCCGGGAAGCGTCTCCGGACGAGGCCACCCTGGACAACAAGGGACGCAACGGCCAGAACGGCCTGCTCCTGAACGATCCCGATATCCTGGAGGCCATGGAACACGGCCTGCAGGGCAACTACCTGCCCGTCAAAGTCAAACGGGACCTCAGCGTGGGGCCCGAAAAATCTCTGGCCACCCTGGAGGAACTGGGGCGGCTGCAGCAGCGGATCGATTTCCTGCTGAAGAAGATGGCCTCCGACCTGCATCAGGGGCGCATCGCCGCCTGCCCGGCGCAGCAGAACGATCACCTGCCCTGCGAATACTGTGACTACACCGCGGTCTGCCGGCCCGAAGAGCCGACGGTCCGCCTCATCGAATCGCTGTCCCGGGAAGAACTCCTGGCGCAGCTGGAAACGGAGGTGACAGACGATGGCAGCACCGCGTGAATGGAACCCTGCCCAGGAACTGGCCATCGAGGCGCGCGGCGGCACTCTGGTCGTCAGCGCGGCCGCCGGCTCCGGCAAAACGGCCGTCCTCGTCGAGCGATACATCCGCCGGCTCACCGACACGGAGCATCCCTGTGACGCCGACCGCCTGCTCATCGTCACCTTCACCCGCGCCGCCACGGCGGAGATCCGCTCCCGCCTCTCGGACGCGGTGGCCGAACGGCTGAAGCAGGATCCTCACAACGAACACCTTCAGAAACAGCAGATGCTGCTACCCTCGGCGCAGATCTGCACCATAGACTCCTTCTGCGCGAACCTGGTGCGCGAGAACTTCGAACAGCTCGGGCTCTCCCCGGACTTCCGACTCCTGGACGAGACCGAAGTCGGCGTCCTGCAGCAGGCCGCCATGGGACAGGTCGTGGAAGAACTGTACGCCGAGGAAGATCCGGTCTTCCGCCAGCTGGTCGAACTGCTGGCCACCGGCCGGGACGACGCCTCTCTGGAGGAGAACATCCTCCGGCTCCACACGTTCTCCCGGGCCTATCCCTCCCCGCAGCGCTGGCTGGAGGAGTCCCTGGCCCTCTATGACGATCCGGGCCCCGCGTTCCGCATCGTACGGCAGTCCCTCCTCGATCTGCTGGAGAGCTGGAGAGGGCGCTGGAACACAGTCCTTTCTGCCCTGGAAGTGGAACCGCCCGTCGACGGCGTCACCTTCGACGGGACCGTCGACTGCATCCGCGTCTATCTGGATCTTCTGGACGAGCTGGAAGGACTCCTGCGAAACGAGCAGTGGGACGCCTTCCGGGAGGCCGTTGACGCCCTGGATGTCCCCACACTCAAAAAGCCTTCCGTCCCGAAGGATCTGAAGGACCTGTTTTCCTCTCCCGCGCTGGAACTGGCAAAACAGTGGAAGTCCTCTTTCACCAACGCGAAACTGAAAGCCGCCTTTGGCGCCTACCATCTGCAGGGCCCCGACGAGGCCCGGGCAGACCACGCCCAGCTGCGCCCGCTGGCGGAGAAACTGACCGAAGCCGTGCTTCGGTTCGACACCCTCTACGCCGGGCTCAAGCGCGAAGAGAACGCGCTCGATTTCGCCGACACGGAACTGTTCGCCCTGGAGCTCCTGGTGGAGGACCCCGGCGCCGAGCCGGTCGTGCCGAAAGAACTGGCGCTGGCTCTGCGGGAGCAGTATGAAGAGATCCTGATCGACGAGTATCAGGACACCAACAAACTGCAGGACACCGTGTTCGCGTCCATCTCCCGGGACGACCTCTTCATGGTCGGCGACGTCAAGCAGAGCATCTATCGCTTCCGCCAGGCCATGCCCGAACTCTTCCTGGAGAAGAAGGACACGTACCCGGTCTGCGAGGCCATGCCCTCCTCCTACCCGGCCACCGTCATCCTCGGGAAGAACTACCGCAGCCGGAAGGGCATCCTGGACACCGTCAACTACACGTTCACCCGTCTGATGAGCCGGGAGGTCGGCGAGATCTCCTACGACGAGTCGGAAAAACTCCGGTTCGGAGCGGAAGACCGATACCCGGACCGGGACGAACCGGATGTGGAGCTCCACATCGTCGTCCCCGACGCGGAACAGGACAAACGGGAGGCGGAAGCCGCCCACATCGCGCGGTTCATCGCGGAGGAGATCGCCCGGAGCAAAGAGACCGACGCGCGTCTGTCCTACCGGGATTTCGCCATCCTCCTTCGCTCCGCGAAGCCCGCGGGGAACACGTTCCGCAAAGTACTGACCGAGGCGGGCATCCCCGCCTACGCCGAACAGGGCGCCGGCTTCCTGGAGGCCCCGGAAGTCATGACCATGGTGTCCCTGCTGGAAGTCATCGACAACCCCTTGCAGGACGTCCCACTGCTGGCCGTCCTCCTCTCCCCGGTCTTCGGGTACTCCGAGGAGGAGGTCGCGGCGCTCCGCGTGGCCTCCCGCCGGGATACGATCTACAAAGCGCTTCTGGCCGCGGAAGAGCGGGGCGATGCACACGTTGCCGTCACCCTCGAACAGCTGCGCCGGTTCCGCACCCTGGCCGTGTCCATGGGTGCCGGAGAGCTGCTCCGCAAGGTCTATGAGGAGACCTCCTATCCGGCCCTGGCCGGCGCCATGGTCGCCGGCGACCAGCGGACCGCCAACCTGCGTCTGCTGCTGCAGTACGCCGACAGCTACGACGACAACAGTTCTTACGGTCTGGCCGGCTTCGTCCGGTATCTGGGCCGTCTGAGAGAACAGGGCGGCGCGCTCACAACGGCTGCCACCCTCTCGCCCAATGCCGATGTCGTGCAGATCATGAGCATCCATAAGAGCAAGGGGCTGGAATTCAAAGTCTGCATCCTCGCGGACCTGAAGCACCAGTTCAACGACCGGGACCTGAACCGGTCCGTCATCCTCCATCCGGAACTGGGGATCGGCCTGCGCGGCCGCCAGCCGGACACCGGGTTCACCTATCCGACTCTGGCACACACGGCGCTCAAAGAGGCCTCCCTGCGCAGCGCGCGCTCCGAAGAGCTCCGCGTCCTCTATGTCGCCATGACCCGGGCAAAGGAGAAACTGATCCTCTCGGCCTGCGACGCGCCGACGAAGAAACAGACGACCGACCCGCTGGTCTCCTCTCTGGGGTCTGCGGCCGACCGCCTGTACGGAGGCGCCGTCGTCCCGCCGTACGAAGTCCTGCACGCCAGGACCTTCTACCAGTGGCTCCTGATGGCGCTGCTGCCGCATCCCTCCTGCGCCCCCCTGCGGGCCTTCCTCGGAGAGACCGCGGATCTTCTGCCGTCCGTCCCGGACGAAGCGGACACCGCGCCCCTGCGGGTGGTCCTCGACCGCACCGAAGCCGCGGAAGCCCTGCCGGCCGCCGAGCC
>JAGACE010000191.1 GCA_017614275.1 Clostridia bacterium
ATCTGGTCGCCCGTGTAAGCGTGCACCGTGCACATGATGCCGGAGACGATGGGGGCGTAGTCGTTGAGGGTCTTCGCCATGGGGGCAAGGCAGTTGGTGGTGCAGGACGCGGCGGAAATGATCTTATCGTCCTTGGTCAGGGTGTCGTTGTTGACGCTGTAGACGATGGTGGGCAGGTCGTCGCCCGCGGGAGCGGAGATGACGACTTTCTTGGCGCCGGCGTCGATGTGCGCCTGAGACTTTGCTTTGGAGGTATAGAACCCGGTGCACTCGAGAACGACGTCAACATCCAGTTCTCCCCACGGAAGTTTGGAAGCGTCCGGCTCGGCATAGATGGTGATGGACTTGCCGTCGACGATGATGGCGTTCTCGCCGGCCTCGACCGTGTGGAGCGCTTCGCCGATGTGTCCGCAGAAACCACCCTGCGCGGTGTCATATTTGAGAAGATCCGCAAGCATTGCGGGGTCGGTCAGATCGTTGATGGCGACGACCTCGTAACCGGGCGCGTCGAACATCTGACGGAAGGCGAGACGGCCGATCCGGCCGAATCCGTTGATCGCTACTTTGACCATGGGAAAAACCTCCAGTACTGAAATCATAGTTTATTGCGTCAATGACAAAAAAATGTCAATCTGCATACTTTAATTATACTTGCACCAAAAAAATATGCAAGGTTCTTGAATGGAAAAATAATACATCAAAAACGCTTATTTTTCAGCACTTTCGACGGTTTTCAGGAGTTTCTCCGCCCGAACGGTCCCGATGCGGCGGTCCTCCACGTCAGACGCCGTGAAGTGGATGCCTTCGAACTCCGCTTCCTCCACCGCGCCGTCCTCCGGGATGCGGTCGAGCAGGGCGATCATAAAGCCGCCGATGGTGTCGTACTCCCCTTCCGGGATCTGCAGGTCCAGGACTTCCTCCACCTCTTCGATGTCGGTGGTGCCGTCGAACTCGTAGACGTTTTCGCCGATCTGCTCGATCTCCTCGTCTTCGTCCTCGTCATACTCGTCCTGGATGCTGCCGACGATGGCTTCCAGCAGATCCTCCAGCGTGATGATGCCGGCCGTTCCGCCGTATTCGTCAACGGCGACGGCGATCTGCATGCGCTTTTCGTTCATCGCCTTGAACAGCTTGTCGCAGCGCATGGTCTCGGGGACGAAGAACGCCTCCCGCATGACGTCCTGCGCGGACAGGCGGGGCGGGATGGTGTCTCCCACAAAGCTCAGCAGGTCTTTGACATAGACGATGCCCACGATATCATCGATGGACTTGTGGAACACAGGGATCCGCGAATAGCCTTCTTCTATGGCCAGATTGCGCACCTCGGCGATGGGCGTGTAGTCCGCCACCGCGGTGACGTCGGTGCGATGGGTCATGAGGTCCGACACGAAGACGTCGTCGAACGCGAAGATGTTGTGGATCATCTCCCGCTGGTCGTCGTCGATGGCGCCGGTGTCTCCGGCGGTCTCTACCTGGGAGAGGATCTCCGCCTCCGTGACGGGGTCCTCCGCCTTCAGGCGTTCCAGGCCCAGCAGCTTCATGAGCAGGCTGGAGATGCCTGAGCAGACGGCCACGGCGGGACGCTGCAGGGTATAGATGAGCATGGCCACGCCGGCAAAGCGGGTGACCACCCCGTGGGGACGTTTCTGCCCGACTTTCCGAGGGATGATGCCGGTCAGCGTCATGAGTGTGCCGGTCGAGAGGACCGGGATGATGATGAGGGCCAGTACGGTGCACCAGACCGCGGGGACGCCGAGGCCCGCGAACGCCTTCATCAGAGGCGGCGCGAAGGCCAGCGTTGCCGTCATGGCGAACAGCGTGGTCATCAGACTGCTGGTCAGGGAGATGGCGAGGAACACGTCATCCTTTTTGGCGACGAGCTGGCGCACCCGTTTTTTCGGGTGTTCCTCCAGTTCCTCCGCGCGGGAATCCGTCAGCGCGTTCAGAGCGGAACGGACCAGATAAACGACCTCCTCGATGACGAGGATGCAGACTAAAATGATGACAGCGACTACGATGGGAATAGACCCAGGGTCATCCATGATGTTGTCTCCTTCCGGGGCTGCCGAAACGGCAGATGATAGTACTCTCATTATATCTGACAACGGTCGATTAGGCAAATTCACTTGAAAGTTGGTTTTCGGCGGAATAAATATTGGCAAAAAATTGTCAAAGTCCTGTTTGATTAGAGCGAACGAATGTAATATAATATTAAAGCAAATAATGTACTCAGTACCTTTTGGAGGCAAATTATGAGCAGAAAACTGAAAACCATGGATGGCAACACCGCTGCCGCCGTCGCGTCCTACGCGTTCACGGAAGTCGCCGCCATCTACCCCATCACTCCGTCCTCGACCATGGCCGAAGTCACCGACCAGATGGCCGCAGCCGGAGAAAAGAACCTCTTCGGCCAGACCGTACGCGTCGCCGAGATGCAGTCCGAAGCCGGCGCCGCCGGTGCCGTCCACGGCTCCGTCACGGTCGGCGCCCTCACCACCACCTACACCGCTTCTCAGGGTCTTCTTCTGATGATCCCGAACATGTACAAGATCGCCGGCGAGCAGACGCCCTGCGTCATGGACGTCTCCGCCCGCTGTATCGCCAGCCACGCCCTGAACATCTTCGGAGACCACTCCGACGTCATGGCCTGCCGCCAGACCGGTTTCGCCATGCTGTGCTCCGATACCGTTCAGGAATGCATGGACCTCGGCGCTGTCGCCCACCTCTCCACCATCAAGGGCCGCATCCCCTTCATGCACTTCTTCGACGGTTTCCGGACCTCTCACGAGCTCCAGAAGATCGAAGTCTGGGACAACGAGATGCTCGCCGACATGGTCGACTGGGACGCCATCGCGCAGTTCCGCCGGGACGCCCTGAATCCGGAGCATCCCGACCAGAGAGGTTCCGCTCAGGCCCCGGAGATCTTCTTCCAGGCCCGCGAAGCCTGCAACCCCGCCTATGACAACATCGTGGAAGTCACCGAGCAGTACATGCAGGCCGTCAACGAAAAGATCGGCACGGACTACCACCTGTTCAACTACTACGGCGCGGATGACGCCGAGTACGTCATCGTCGCCATGGGTTCCGTCAACGGCACCATCCAGGAGTCCGTCGACTACCTGAACGCCCACGGCGCCAAAGTCGGTCTCGTCAAATGTCATCTGTACAGACCGTTCTCCCAAAAGTATCTGGTCAAGGCCCTGCCGAAGACCGTCAAGAAGATCTCGGTCCTCGACCGCACCAAGGAGCCCGGCTCCTACGGCGAGCCCCTGTATCTTGACGTGGTCGCCGCCCTCAAGGGCACCGAGTTCGACAGCGTGCCCGTCTACGCCGGCCGTTTCGGCCTCGGCGGCAAGGACACCACGCCGTCCCACATCATCCCGATCTACGAGAACATGGAAGCGGCGGAGCCCAAGACCCACTTCACCGTCGCCATCCATGACGACGTCAGCAACCTCAGCCTGCCCATCGCCCCGGTCCTCGACACCGTCCCGAAGGGCACCTACTCCTGTAAGTTCTGGGGTCTCGGCTCTGACGGCACCGTCGGCGCCAACAAGAACTCCATCAAGATCATCGGCGACCACACCGACAAGAAGGTCCAGGCCTACTTCGCCTACGACTCCAAGAAGTCCGGCGGCATCACGGTCTCCCACCTTCGCTTCGGCGACGCGCCCATCAACTCCGCCTACCTCATCAACAGCGCGGACTTCGTGGCCTGCCACAACGAGTCCTACATCGAGCGCTACGATATGGTCCAGGATCTGAAAGACGGCGGCACCTTCCTGCTCAACTGCCTCTGGAAGACCCAGGAAGAGCTCGACGAGCACATCCCGGCGAAGGTCAAACAGTTCATCGCCAAACACGATATCCAGTTCTATACTATCGACGCCTCCTCCATCGCGCAGGAAGTCGGCCTCGGCAACCGCGTCTCCACCATCCTGCAGTCCGCGTTCTTCAACCTGACGCAGATCATCCCCGGAGACAAGGCGCTCGAGTACATGAAAGACGCTGCCACCAAGTCCTTCTCCAAGAAGGGTGAGGACATCGTCCGCATGAACCATGAGGCCATCGACAAGGGCTTCACCGCCATGACCAAGGTCGAGGTCCCCGCCTCCTGGGCCGACGCGACAGACGCGCCGAAGACCCCGCTGTTCGAGGTCAAGGATCCCGAGCTCAAGAAGTTCATGGACAACGTCCTCGTCCCGACCAACGATCAGCACGGCGACGACATCCCCGTCTCCGTCTTCTCCGACTATGTCGAAGGCAAACAGCCTCTCGGCTCCTCCGCGCTGGAGAAACGCGGCGTCTCCCTCTTCGTTCCGGAGTGGCAGCCCGACAAATGTATCCAGTGTAACCAGTGCGCCTATGTCTGCCCGCACGCCGTCATCCGTCCGGTCGCTCTGACCGAAGCGGAAGCAGAGGCCGCCCCGGCTTCCATGAAGCTCGTCGACCTCCGCGGCATGGAGGGCTACAAGTTCGGCATCACCGTCTCCGCCTATGACTGCTCCGGCTGCGGTTCCTGCGCGAACATCTGCCCGGCCGGCGCGAAAGACCCGGCGAAGAAG
This sequence comes from Clostridia bacterium, assembly GCA_017614275.1. GTDB lineage: Bacteria > Bacillota > Clostridia > Oscillospirales > Acutalibacteraceae > RUG420. The sequence continues at coordinate 4,566 of JAGACE010000191.1, forward strand.
GCCCTTGTCATGAAGCCTTTCGAGGCGCAGAAGACCGAACACTTCGCCTTCGAATACGCCGTCGAACTGCCCGAGAAGGCAGACGTCGTCGCGAAGTTCAAAGACACCACGGTCAAGGGTTCCCAGTTCAAGAAACCCTACCTCGAGTTCTCCGGCGCCTGCGCCGGCTGCGGAGAGACTCCGTACGCGAAACTCGTCACCCAGCTCTTCGGCAACAAGATGTACATCGCCAACGCCACCGGCTGCTCCTCCATCTGGGGCAACTCGGCGCCCTCCACCCCGTACTGCAAAGACGCGGAAGGCAAGGGCCCGGCGTGGTCGAACTCCCTGTTTGAAGACAACGCCGAATTCGGCTACGGCATGATGCTCGCCACCAAACAGATCCGCGA
>JAGACE010000192.1 GCA_017614275.1 Clostridia bacterium
CTGCCGCGGACCGGTCGTCCTCACCCCGCATCCCGGGGAGATGGCGCGCCTGTGCGGATGCACCGCGGCCGACGTGGAGGCGGACCGCCCGGGCACGGCCCGCAGGTTTGCCGAACAGTACGGCGTCACGGTCCTTTTAAAAGGGGCCGACACCGTCGTCGCCTCGGCCGGGACCGAGGAACTGTACTTCAACACCACCGGGAACCAGGGCCTGGCCAAAGGCGGCAGCGGAGACACGCTCACCGGCATCCTCGCAGCCTTCCTGGCACAGGGGATGGAGCCCTTCGAAGCGGCCGCGGCCGCTGCGTTTTACCACGGGAAGGCGGCCGAATACTGCGCGGAGACGATGTCCCTGCGGACCCTCCTGGCGGGAGACCTGATCGCGGCCCTGCCGTATGTCCTGCCGTAAACGAAACAGATCGAGACACCCTGCGGGGTGTCTCTTTTTTACAATTTTCTCAGAGAGATTCTTGTGTTCAGTGTATTCCTTTGCTATAATACTTTAGTCTATAATTATCTGTGAAAGTCTGACTTTTTTTAAGGAGGGACGGCCCGTGGGACGGCTGCTGGTACTCGAAGGCCTGGACGGCTCGGGGAAATCCACCCAGACCGAACAGCTGAGCGATCGCCTCGCCGAAGCCGGAATCTCCGTCCGACGGATCAAACTGCCGGACTATGACAGCCCCTCTTCCACGCTGGTCAAGCTCTACCTCGGGGGCGCGTTCGGAGAGAACGCGTCGGGCGTCAACGCCTACGCCGCCTCCAGCTTTTACGCGGTGGACCGGGTGGCCAGTTTCCTTCTGGACTGGAAGGCCGACTACGCCGCCGACCGCCTGATCCTGGCGGACCGGTACACGTCCTCCAATCCCATCTACCAGATGACCAAGCTTCCCCGGGACGAGTGGGACACCTACCTCGCCTGGGTCGAAGAGTATGAATACGACCGGCTCGGGCTGCCCCGGCCGGACCGCGTCATCTTCCTCGACATGCCGGTCGACATCTCTCAGAGAATGATGTCCGGACGCTACGAGGGCGATGAATCGAAAAAGGACGTCCACGAACGGGACATCCGCTTTCTGGAACAGTGCCGCGAGGCGGCGCTCTACACGGCTGAGGCCTGGGGCTGGCACGTGGTCCGCTGTTCGGAAGGGGACGCTCCCCGGAGCATCGAGGCCATCGCCGACGACGTCTGGTCGCTGACACAGCCTCTGCTGGGGGATCTGAAATGATCGATCGCATCGAACGGGCCCTGAGAGATCCCGAACTCTCCGACAAAGAGTGGATCCGGAACGCGCTCATGTATTCCGGACGCAACGGAGCGGACTTCTGCTTCGGCGTCATCTACATGTGGAGCCCGGTCCTGGGCTACCGGATCGCGCAGGTCGACGGCATGCTCGTCGTGCGCGGCGGCACCGGCAGTTACTCGCTCCCCGCCGGGGACGGCGACTGCACCGAACTCCTCAGGGAGATGATGGCAGACACGGCGGAGCCGCTCAAGCTCCACGCCGTCTGCGAGTACCAGAAGCAGTGGCTGGAGGAATCCTTCCCCGGCGCCTTCCTCTTCACGGAGGACCGGGACCAGGAAGATTACATCTACTCCGTCCGCGATCTGGCCGATCTTCCCGGGAAAAAATATCACGGGAAGCGCAACCACTGCAGCTATTTCGAAAAGACCTACGACTGGACCTATGAAGAGATGACCGGGGAAACGGCGCTCGAGTGCCTGGAGTACTCCCGGAAATGGCTCCGGCAGAACCCCGACAAGCGGGACGCCGGGCCCGACGGAGAGTTCCGCGCCATCGAGCGGGCGCTCCCGAATTTCGACGCGCTCGACTTTCGCGGCGGCATCCTTCGGATCGAGGGAAACATCGTCGGCTACACCTTCGGCGAGCCGATCAACGACCGGGTCTTCTGCATCCACGTCGAGAAGGCGGACGGCTCCGTCCGGGGCGCGTACCCCATGATCAACCGCGAGTTCGCCCGCAACACCATCTCTGACTTCGAGCTGGTCAACCGGGAAGAGGACATGGGCATCGAAGGGCTCCGCAGAGCCAAGCTGTCCTACCATCCGGTCGAACTGCTCGTGAAATACCGGGCGGTCCAGCAACAGACGACTATCATTTGAACGGGAGGCCACACGTGACAAAGCAACTCACCGGTCCCGGACTCGCGAGCCGGGCCGACTTCGGGGTCCTGGCGGATCTCTGGGCCCGTTCCTTTGACGACTCGGAACGCTACATCCGTAATTTCCAGTCTCTGCTCGCGGAGCCGGAGAACACGGTCGTCTACCGGGAGAAAGGACAGGTCGTCTCCTGTGCCTATCTGCTCCCGGCCGTCCTCCACATCGGGGACAACACCTACAACGCCTATTACTTCTACGCGGCAGCCACCGATCCGGACTACCGGCGCCGGGGCTACATGGAACAGGTCATCCGGTACAGCCGGACCCTGTGCGAGGAGCGGGACATCGATTTCCTGATCCTGGTCCCCGCCGGGAACGACCTCTACCAGTACTATTCCCGGTTCGGGTTCCGCGCGAATTTCTATCTGAAGACCACCCAGCTCGACCGGGAACAGCTCCTGGCTCTGGTCGAGAAACTGGATCCCGCTGCTCCGGAGAGCGACGAGGGGACCGGCCTGCCGGCCCCGACCGAGATGCTCCGGGTCCGACGGGAGAGCCTGGCCGGCGGGTCCTATCTGGACTTCGACGGCAAGACCCTGCAGTACATGCTGTTCGAGCACCTGTACTGCGGCGGCAAGACCCTCCTCACGGAGGACGGCTATGTCCTCTACGACCTGAAGGAGGACGACGGGACCGTCACACTGAACGTGAAGGAACTCTGCTCCTCCGACGCGCCGGAGAAACTCCTGCGCCCGCTGTCCGCCATCGAAGCCGACCGGTATGTCCTGAACCTGCCCGCCTTCGACAGCATCCGGGGCGGGAAGACCTCCACCGGACGCGCCGGGATGGACCTCGCGGTCACCCCGCGGGCCGTCAAGGCGGAGCGGACTATGAAGAACGCCTACATCGGCCTGACTCTGGGCTGATCACCATAACGGAGGGAACACGATGCTCTATCTCTTCCTCGCGGACGGCTTTGAAGAAGTCGAGGCCGTCGCCACGCTGGATGTCCTGCGCCGGGCCGGAGTGCCGGTGGAGACCGTCGGCGTCACCGGCAAGACCGTGACCGGGTCCCACGGCGTCCCTGTGACGGCTGACCGGACGTCGGAAGAAGCCGTCCCGGGTCCGGACCTCGACGGCGTCATCCTGCCGGGCGGCATGCCGGGCACCAAAAATCTGGAGGCCTCCGAGACCGTTCAGAGCTTCCTCCGGTACTGTTCCGAGCACGGGCTCCTGCTGGCCGCGATCTGCGCCGCGCCGTCGGTGCTGGGCCACGGAGGATACCTGGCCGGGAAGAGAGCCACCTGTTTCCCCGGGTGGGAACCCGAATTGACCGGAGCCACCTGTACCGGCGAGCCGGTGACCGAAGACGGCAACATCATCACCGGGAAGGGCGCCGGAGCGGCGCACCTGTTCGGCGCCGCGATCGCGGCCCGTTACAAGGACCCGGAGAGCGCACAGAACGTCCTCACTGCGATGCAGTATTGAGCATAGATGGAATCCACAACTGGTAAGGAGAATCGAACGAATGGCCGACCGAAATGAACGCTATGACCCGGATCTTTCCAAGGACATAGAGACATTGGAAAAACTCTATTTCCAGGAAACGGAACCGGGCGAACCGGAGCCGACGATGAAACCTGCTGCCAAACGGCAGACGGGCTCTCGCTCCACGCCCCGCCGGAAGTCCGCGTCGAACGCGTCCCGTGCCCGTCAGACCAAAACGACCGAGAAGAAAGAGTCCTCCGGGAAGACCCGGAAGAACCCCTTCGCAGGCCGCGCGGAGAAGACCCGCACGCCCAAGAAGAAGTCCCGGACCGCCCAGAAGGCCGCGAACGCTGCGGCCCCGCAGACCGATCCCGACAAACTGGTCTTCACGCCGCTGCCCCCCGAAGGGTACGCGGAGCCTGCTGCCGAGAACCAGACGGCGGCCCGCGCCTCCGCGCTGGCGTCCGAGGCCAC
>JAGACE010000193.1 GCA_017614275.1 Clostridia bacterium
CCTCTCGGCGCTGTCCGTCATCCCCACACTCGTGCTCATCGCCTGCGGGCTCGTGCTGTGGAAGAGAAATGGAGAAAAAGAGCTCACCCTGGCCGGAGCGCTCATGTTCTTCTTTGCCGGCATCGGACCGGCCACCGGCCATATGAAAGAGAGTTTCCTGTACTCCATGTTCGGTGAACTCGGCCTGGTCAGTTTCCTCTGGCACTACATCAAGAAAAAAACCATCGCACCCTGAGGTACGATGGTTTTTGTTTGTCTTATATCCCTTACGCGCCGAGCGCGGTGAGGATCTGGTTGGCGATGTACTGATGGCCCGCCAGAGTCGGATGCGGATCCCAGCCGCCCTCGTGGAGCATGGGCTGGCCGCTGAGCATGTCGTTGACCGTGTTGGAGATGACCTCCGGATCCGGGACGTCGACGAAGACAGAGTCGTGGACACCGTCGTTCGCATAAGAGCGCATGACGCTGTTCATGCCGTCATACAGGAAGTTCAGGAGCTGGCCGGCATAGATCATGGAGCCGTCCGGGATGGTCCAGTCCTTGAACGGGTTGTAGACGCCGACGACGACCAGCGTGGAGCCCGGTTTCATCAGACGGTAGAGATCCTGGACGATGGGGTCGAAGTTCTGTCCGAAGTTGAACAGGGTATCCTGGATGCCCATCTGCAGTTCATAGAGATACCGGGGGGTGTTCATGATCCGTCCGATCGGATCGTTCGTGGTCATGGAGTAGTCCGTATAGGCGCCCATGACGGTGAGCCACGTGTCGTTGAAGCCGACTTCCAGCATGACGATGTCCGCCTTGCCGATCTTGGCCTGCATCTTCTCCCGCTGGGACTTCATGACTTCCAGATTGTAGTTCTCGTTGCCGGAAAGCGAACCGATGAAGTTCTGGGTGACGAAGTCGCCTTCGTAATCGTTCTCCAGGAACACGCGGATCTCTTTGGTCCGGAAGCCCGGAGACACATACGGCGTATAATACTTGTTCTGGATGCCCAGTTTGGTGGCGACGAGGTCGCCGAACGAGCCCTTGATGCGCTTGTTCTGCAGGCAGTATTTGTTATAGCGTTTGTAGTCGGGCAGGCTGAAGCCGGCGCCGATGGAGTCGCCGAGGAGGACGACGCGCTTGACTTCGTTGCCGTTGCGGGTATAAGCGAACGAGCTGACAGAGGCGATGGATGCGAGCATCAGCATTGCCAGCAGGATGGCAAACAGCCGTTTGGTTGCTTTCTTCATAAAGCTTCCCCTTTCCCAATTGGTCGTTTGTTTGTGTCTTTATACATACATTGTCTAATACTATACCAAAGAATTCACAAAAAATCCATATTTAATTACCATACAAAAAGCGCAGATCGCCGTTCATCTTTTGGCGATTTGCGCTAATTGTTTTATTTCAGGGTATCAGTACTGATACATGCCCTTGAACACCAGGACCGTGTTCCCGGAGAGGGTGACCCGCTCGTCGGTGTAATTGACGATGAGGTCTCCGCCGGGCAGTTTGACGGTGATGTCCTCGCCCTTTCGGCAGTATCCGTTCTCGCAGGCGGCGATGACCGCGCCGCAGGCGCCGGTGCCGCAGGCCATGGTCTCCCCGTTGCCCCGCTCATAGACCCGGACTTTCAGCGTGTTGTCATTGACCACTCGCACGAATTCCGTGTTGATCCGGTCCGGGAAGTATTCCGCGTTCTCGAACTGCGGGCCGACGACGGACAGATCGATGGGATCCACCCGGTCGCAGAAGACCACACAGTGGGGGTTGCCGATGGAGCAGCAGGTGATGTTGTACTCCTGTCCGCCGATCATGACCGCCTTGTTCAGGATCTGGTCGTCAGACAGCGTGGTCGGCAGCGAGGCCGCGGACAGGTCCGCCTTCCCCATGTCGACTTCCACGTAGTTCACCCGGCCGTCTCTCGTATACAAGTGCATCGTCTTGACGCCGGCGGCCGTCTCCACGCTGATGTCCTCGTCAAAGACATAGCCGTTGTCGAAGAGGTACTTCGCCACGGAGCGGATGCTGTTGCCGGCCATTTTCCCTTCCGAGCCGTCGCGGTTGAAGATGCGCATCTTCGCGTCCGCGATGTCGGACTTCTCGATGAGCACCAGGCCGTCCGCGCCGACGCCGAAGTTCCGGTCGCACATCTCCAGGGCCAGAGACTCGGGGCAGGTGAGCTGCCCTTTGAAGTTCTCGACGAAGATATAGTCGTCTCCGGTGGCCTGCATCTTGGAGAATTCCAGGACCTGTTTCGTGCGGCGCATATGGTTGATGTCCACGAGCTCCGTGTTGTTCTGGCTGAACCGGGACGCGATGATGTCCGCGGTGGCGTTGGCCGTATCCAGCGAGGTAAAGCACGGGATGTTCAGGAGCAGCGCCCTGCGGCTGAGGGCGATGTAATCGTTCACGGAATCGTCCATCAGCGCGCCGGTGTAGACGAGGAAGCTGATGGCCCCCTCTTCCATAAGTTTGAACAGCTTTTCCCGGTTCTGCTCGCTGATGTCGGAGCCGAGGTCCGTGACGTCCGTGCCCAGGTGGGCGATGTGGTCCGCGGTCTGCGTGGTGGCATAGATCCTGAAGCCCAGGTCGTCCAGCTTTTTCGCCAGGGAGACGGACTCCAGATTGTCGTATTTGTCGACGGAGATGAAGACGCCTACGTCGCCGTTGACCGTCGGAGCCTTCAGGGTCCGTCCGGCCGCCGTCAGCCCCTTGAAGAGGGCTTCGTTCAGGTTCTTGCCGACGCCGAGGACTTCCCCGGTAGACTTCATCTCGGGACCGAGATAGGAGTTGGCGTCCATCAGCTTCTCGAACGAGAAGACCGGGACCTTGACGGCCACATAGGGCGGCGTCCGGTACAGGCCGGTGCCGAAGCCCAGCGTCTTGAGCGGCTCGCCGAGCATGACGCGGCTGGCCATCTCGACCATGGGCACGCCGGTGACCTTGGAGATATAGGGAACTGTGCG
>JAGACE010000194.1 GCA_017614275.1 Clostridia bacterium
ATGATCTGCTGAAGGATCACAGACTTCCCGCAGCGCCTGACGCCGGTGATGATTTTGATTAGGTCGGAATCATAGAATCCGCGGATCTTTGAAACATAGGCTTCTCGTTTGATCATGCTGACGCCACCTCCCATCATAGGTTTCTATTGAGAATTATACCAGACGTTTCCGAAATTCTCAATAGTGTTGAGAATTAATTCTATATTTGTCAAAATTCTCAATAGAACAGACTGGCGAACCGAAAACCCTGCCGCAGCAATGTGGCAGGGTTTCTTTTGTGAGATTTATTCAAGAGCTTCTTTGATGGCGTCTACTTCCAGGAGGGCGGCCGTCAGCGGGTCGCCTTTGAGGCCGGCGGCAAGGATGGCCGCGTCCGCGGGCAGGGCGGCGATGATCTTGTCACTGTTCTGGATGCTCTCCCGCATCATGGCCTCCTGGGCAGCGTCGACCTTGTTGAGGACGATGTACACCGGCTTGCCAAAGGTCTTTGCCATGTCGGAGATCTTGTCGGTCAGCATGATGGATTCGTAGGACGGGTCCGCTACCATGAGGATGGCGTCCGCGAACTGGTCCACGCCCCTGCCGAAGTGTTCGACGCCGGCTTCGGTGTCCACGATGCACATCTCGTCTTCGTCCAGCACGAGGTGTTCCAGAAAGATGCGGTTCAGAGAACCCATGGCGCAGGCGCAGCCTTCGCCGGCGTCGTGGATCTTGCCGATGGCCATGAGACGGATGGTTCCGTCGACCGAGCAGTACTCTGCCGGCAGATCGCTCAGGTGCCAGCCGCCTTCGAAGACGTCCGCGGCGCCGTCGGCGTAGATGCCCTTCTTGTGTCCGAAATAATGCGTAAAGTCATCGGGCAGGGGGAGGCCCAGTTGCCGGTGCAGGCCGAAGTTGGACTCGTCGGAGTCCACCACCAGGACCTGCTTGCCGTCCGCGGCATACGACCGCGCCAGCAGCGTTGCCAGGGTGCTCTTCCCGCACCCGCCTTTTCCGCAAAGGATGAGTTTCATGGTTCGCTCCTCCGTTCTGTCACTCTTTTTCCACCATATTGTACCTGTTTTGGCATCGGTTTGTCGAGATGGAAACGAATAAAAGAGACCCTGAAAAGCGCTTGCTTTCAAGGGTCTCTTTTGCTCACTTGCGGTACTTGTAGTTGACGATCTGCCGGAGGATGCCCTCGACCAGTTGGAGTTCTTCCGGGTCGAGCTTGTCCAGCATGTCGTGGATGGCTTTGTGACGGACATAGGTGAAGTTCTCGGAATCCGGGTCTTCCCAGCCCATCAGGTAGGCGGGCGTGACGCCCAGGGCGTTCGCGGCCGCTTCGATCTTTTCCGACGGGATGTTGGTGACGATGCCCGTCTCGTACTTGTAGAGCGTCTGCTTGATAACGCCCATTTCCTGCGCCAGATCGGTCTGCGAGATGCCTTCGCGCTTGCGCGTGTTCCGGATCCGATCGCCGACCGTCAGTTCTTTTTCGGACATAAGTCCTTAGCTCCTCTCCCAATTATGATAAACCCATTATATCGACAAATGTCAGACTTTCAAAATACTACCGTTCTGTTTTCTGTCCGATATCCATTATAAACTGGACAAAACTCATCGCTTTTCTTATAATTTTTAAAAGAACCAATGCTTTGGAGGTATACGGCGTATGATCCAGGATTCCATTATGGCCCTGATGCAGAAGCAGGACATGACCTTTGAGGAGACCGAGCAGGTCGTCGACGACATCCTCGCCGGGCGATGCACCGACATCCAGATCGGCGCGTTCCTTGCCGCCCTGGCGCTGAAGGGCGCCACGAGCGAAGAGTTCGCCGGCGCCGCCAAAGGCATGCGCAACCACTGCGACAAGTTCCTGAACGACGAAGACGTTCTGGAGATCGTCGGGACCGGGGGAGACAAATCGAACACGTTCAACGTCTCCACGGCGGCGGCTTTCATCTGCGCCGCGGCGGGCATCAAGGTCGCCAAGCACGGCAACCGCGCCGCCACCAGCAACTGCGGGACCGCCGACGTGCTGGAGGCCCTCGGCATGAAGCTGGCCATCCCGCCGGAGCGCAACCGGGAAGTCCTGGACAAGACCAATTTCTGCTTCCTGTTCGCCCAGAACAGCCACCTGATGAACCGCTTCCTGGCGCCCATCCGCCGCCAGCTGCCGCTGGAGACCGCCTTCGACATCCTGCGGCCCATCATCGACTACGCCGGTTCTTCCATGCACCTCCTCGGCGTCACCGACGAACGGTTCGTGGAGCCGCTGGCCCGCGCGCTCGTGCGCATCGGCGCCACCCGGTGCATGATCGTCTACTCCGAGGACTGCCTGGACGAGATCTCCTGCGGCGGGAAATGTGTCGTCGGCGAGAGCATCGACGGGGAGTTCAAGATGTACGACCTGAGCCCCGTACAGTACGGCCTTCCGATCTGCACGAAGGAAGAACTGTCCGGCGGCACGCCGAAAGTGAACGCGGCCATCCTGAACGATGTGTTCGCCGGCAAGAAGGGCCCGCAGCGCAACGCGGTCGTCTTCAGCGCCGCTCTGGCGATGCACCTGGCCCGGGGCACTTCCATGGAAGAGGGCATCCGCATTTCCGAAGACATCCTGGACAGCGGCAAAGCGGCCGCGGTCCTCAAAGAAGTCGTCGACCTGACCGTCGACATGTAACCAAACATTCCGCCAGGGGCAACGAACCGAGTTTCGCTGCCCCTGTTTTATGAAACCGGCAAAGGAGAGTCTGTATGCCTGATTCGGCACAAGCCAAAAAATATGTTCTGAAGTTCTTTATGATCACCCTCGGCATCCTCATCGACGCCGTGGCCCTGGAGCTGTTCCTCATCCCGAACTCCGTTCTGGACGGCGGGCTGACGGGGATCTCCCTGATGATCGAGTACAAGACCGGCTGGCCCCTGGGCTTCATCGTGACCGCGTTCAACCTGCCCTTCGTGTTTCTGGGGCTCAAACAGGTCGGGAAGAAGTTCGCCCTGGCCTACACCTACGCGCTGGTCATCTTCACCGCCTTCACTCAGGCGCTCCACCACGTGGGGCCGGTCACGGAGAATGAACTGCTGTCCATCGCCTTCGGCGGTTTCCTGCTGGGCGCCGGCGTCGGCCTCGTCCTGCGGGGCGGCGGCTGCATCGACGGCACGGAACTGGTGGCTCTGATGATCTCCCGGAAGAGCAGCATCTCCACGGGGCAGGTCATCCTCATCTTCAACCTGATCATCTTCACGGTGGCGGGCTTCCTGTTCGGCGTGGACCGCGC
>JAGACE010000002.1 GCA_017614275.1 Clostridia bacterium
GAGGAGAATGTGAAACTCAACGGGAACAAACAGAACATCCGGGTGTATACCTATGACAAGAACAACCCCGTGCTGCTGTTCCTGCACGGCGGGCCCGGCGTATGCGACCGCCACTGGGTCATCCACTTCCAGAAGGAGCTGGCGAAGGACTACACCATGGTCCTGTGGGACCAGCGCGGAGCGGGCAAGAGCTACCGCTTCTTCAAGACGAAGCGGGGCGATCTGCACACGTCCATGTACAAGGAGGACACCGCGGCGCTGATCGAGTACCTGTGCAAAAAGTTCAAGAAGGACAAGATCGTCGTGTTCGGCCATTCCTGGGGCACGGTGCTCGGGACGTGGGTGTCGTATCATCACCCGGAGCACATCGCCGCGTACGTGGGCCAGGGACAGGTCATCGACCTCGTGCGCAACGAGGAGATCTCCTATAATTTCGTCATGCAAGAGGCGATGAAAGCAGGGGACAAGAAGACCATCAAGGCCATCAAGGACCACCCGCCGGTGAACGGCGCCTACACGGACCAGAAGGCCATGATGGCCCAGCGCGACGGCCTCGGCAAGTACGGCGGCGAGGAGTGGAAGAACCGGGGCGGCATCGTCCAGACCCTGCTGATCCCCATCCTCAAGTGGAACGGCTACGGGCCCATCGAGATCGTCAAGTACGCGCTGGGCGCCCTGTACCAGACCGACGTCCTGTGGGGCGAAGTCATCAAAGAGAACTTTATGAAAGAGGTGCCGGAGCTGAAGATGCCGGTGCTCCTGACCATCGGTCGCCACGACTACAACACGCCCTTTGAACTGGCGCAGGAGTGGTTCGACGCCCTGAAGGCGCCGCGCAAGGAGTGGGCCTGGTTCGAGGAATCCGCGCATTCGCCCATCAAGGAGGAACCCGAGGCCTGGTACGCCGCGGTCAAGCCCTTCCTGGACAGCCTGGACCTGAAGTAAGAAATCACAGAGAAAGACGAAAGAGGAAAACGTTATGGAATATCCCGATCTGGTCGGCACCCCGTACGACTACAGCAAGAAAAAGAACTGGCAGCTCCTGCCGAAGAATCCGAAGAAGCCGAAGAAGAAGGTGGACTGCCTCTGGTTCTACCCGACGTGCTGCTTTTCGACCTCGGTCATCGGGCCGGTGTCTCCCTCGATGAAGATCGCCGCAGCGGTCATCTTCAAGATGATGGGCGGTCCCTTCAAAAAGAACTGCAACGTGTACGCGCCGTACTACCACCAGCTGAGCGCTCTGAAGCTCAACGATCTGACCGACGAAGAGATCTACAACGTGGAAGCGCTGGAACCCCGGACGGACCTGTACGCCGCGCTGGACTACTACTTTGAACACTACAACAACGGCCGGCCGTTCGTGCTGGCGGGCCATTCGCAGGGCTCCTGCATGATCTCCTACATCATGACGGAATACATGAAGCTCCATCCGGACTACTACGACCGGATGATCGCCGCATACTGCGTGGGCTACGGCCTCCCGAAGGAGCTCCTGGCGGAGTACCCGCACATCAAGCCGGCGCAGGGCCCCGACGACATCGGCGTCTTCATCTCCTGGAACACCGAGGGGCCGGAGAACATCGGCCAGCACAACTTCGTCGTCCGGCCGAACTCCTATGTCATCAACCCGCTGAACTGGAAGACGGACGACACGCCCGCCAAACCGGACCGGAAGAACAAGGCGAAGGCGGACGCGCGGATCGACCTGCAGCGCTGCAGCGTCATCACCACGGCCGACCCGAAGAAGACCATCCTCGGCATGGTCCTCACCGTGCTCGGCCCCCTGGCCAAAGTCCCCGCCATCCGGAAGATCGCGGAGGACATGATCGTCCCGGGCTTCGGCACCCACAGCTTCCACGGACAGGACTACCAGTTCTACGCCCACAGCGTGTCCGAGAACCTGAAGCACCGCATCCGGATCTACCTGAAAGAACACAAATAAGCATAAGAAAAGGACGGCCCCGCAGGGTCGTCCTTTGTTGTTGTTGCGATTTACTTCAGGAAGTCCTTGTTGATCTCTCCGGTCAGCTTCTTCTTGGAGAGGTCCACAACGCGTTTGCCCATGCCCTTGAGGACGAAGGGGACGAGCATCTCGTACGTGGTGCCCCAGGCGTCCTTCGTGCGGGACAGGTGGATGGCGTCGAACTTGCAGCGGGTGGTGCAGACACCGCAGCCGATGCAGATCTTGTCGTCCACTTTCGCGGCGCCGCAGGAGAGGCAGCGGGCCGTCTCGGCCTGCATCTGCTCTTCCGTGAAGGTCAGGCGCTCGTCGGAGAAGGACTTCACCTTCGTCGGCTCCTTGCCCGGGACCTGGCGCAGGCCGCGGTCGTAGGCGTTGATGACGAGGTTGTCCTTGTCGATCATGGAGAAGTTGTCGCGCTTCATGCGGCCGATGACGAGGCTGTGGCCCCAGACGTAGCGATGGACCGAGTCGGCGCCTTCCTTGCCGGCGGCAATGGCGCGGATCGCGAAGTTCGGGCCGGTGTAGACGTCGCCGCCGACGAAGATGTCGGGCTCGGCGGTCTGGTAGGTCCAGCTGTCGGCTTTCGCGGTATTGCCGCGGCCGAGTTCGACCTTCGTGCCGTCCAGGAGGTTGCCCCACTGGATGGACTGACCGATGGCGGCCAGGACAAAGTCCGCGTCCAGCGTCATGGTGTCGTCTTCATCGTACTGCGGGGAGAAACGATGGTCCGCATCGAAGACGGAGGTGCACTTCTTGAACACGACCTGCTTGACCTTGCCGTCCTTCACGACGAATTCTTTCGGGCCCCAGCCGCATTCCACGACGATGCC
>JAGACE010000195.1 GCA_017614275.1 Clostridia bacterium
ATTTGGCGTAATCGCCGCGGATGACTTTCAGGAGATGTTTGATCTCGTCCCGGGTGTAGACCTTCTTGTTCGGGTAGACAAAGATCTCCACCATGATGGAGTCGGCGATCTCGTCGAGGTCCTCGTCCCTGATCTCCGGGATGTACGGGTCGATGCCGTATGTAACGTTGAAATCCCGGACCCACTGGATGAACTGTTTCGCCTGTTCGCTCTGCGAGACCTTCGGGTCGGCGATGCCGGCGGCGACCGCCAGTTTCGCCAGCCGCGGAGCGACGACTTCGCCGTAGTCTTCCAGGATGATCGGCATGACCGCGCCGATGCAGCGGCCGTGGACCAGGCCGTATTTCGCGCCGATCTTGTGGCAGAACGGATGGATGTAACCGGTGGTCTCCATGTTCAGGCACTGCCCGCCGCAATACGCCGCGGTGCAGAGGTTCTGGCGGGCGGCCAGATTCTTGCCGTCCGCAACAGCGGCCGCGATGTTGTCTTTGACCAGGCGGACGCCCTTGACAGCCCATTCATCGCCGCGGGGGTTCCGGCCGTAGGAGATGTATCCTTCGACGCAGTGGGAGACGGCGTCGATGGCGGTAACTGCCGTAGCACGGGGCGGCAGCCCGGTGGCCAGAGACGCGTCCAGGAAGACCGTGCGCGGTCTCATGGCGATGTCCGTGACCGTGTATTTCTTATCGGCGGCGTGGTCCGAGATGACCGCCGCAACGGTGGATTCCGCGCCGGTGCCGGCAGTGGTGGGAACGGCCACGAGGTACGGGACTTTCTTGTTCGCGCCGGAGAAGCTGATGGGGAAATAGCCCATGAGACGGCCCATCTCCCGGATGGTCTGGTCCGGTTTCGCGACCCGGCAGGAGACCCCTTTGGCAGCATCCATGGAGGAGCCGCCGCCGAAGCCGACGAGGCAGTCGCAGCCGGCGCTCTTGTAGAGGTCGAACGCCGCTTCGATGTTCTCGATCGACGGGTTCGGCTCGACGCCGTCGTAGATCGCATACGGGAACCCGTCCTTGTCCATCGCCTCCAGCATGGTGTTCAGGATCCCGAGCTCATGCAGCGTCTTATCGGTGATGACGAGGGCTTTCGTTCCCCCGTTCCGCTTCAGGACTTCCGCGACTCTCGCCGAGGAGCCCGGCCCCTCGACCACATCCTGGGTCGGGATGAGGAACGGAAACGCGATGTCCATGAGGCCGCCGGCCAGCATGCCGACACCCTTTTTGATGGTCCGGCCCGCTTCGCCGGTGTCCGCCAGTTTGAGAATGATGTCTTCCAGTCTCATGTTCGATCCTCCTTTTCCAAAATACAAGAAATGCCTACGGTATCGATTATACACATACAGGATAATTATCGTCAAATTTCAAACATATTTGTTCGGTTGTATTGACTTATCGGCTAACTCGATTTATAATCGGTTCATCTGAGACATTAGTGATAGTTTCAAATACAATACGAACCGGGAGGTTTCTTATGGCTAAAAGAGAAAATGCCCCCACTCTTTACATCTATGTCAAAGAGTACATCATGAAACTCATCATCTCCGGCAACTATCCCGCACATTCTCAGCTCCCCACGGAGTATGAGCTCATGGAGACCCTGGACGTCGGCCGTGCCACCGTACGTGCAGCTCTGGCGCAGTTAGAGAACGAAGGCACCATCTACAAGCGGCAGGGTGTCGGCACCTTTGTCAGCGAACGCAGCAAGCACTACGGGCTGGAGCCGCTCCTCTCCCTCAATTTCATGCTCAAACACGTGGGCATGCAGAACAACAACGAGATCGCGGAGAACGGAGACTTCATCGTTCCCGCCGACGGCTTCCTCGATCGCTGGGAGCCCGGCAAAAAAGTCCATCGCCTGGTCCGCATCCGGAAGTCCGAGAACACGGTCCTCGGCTATGAGGACAACTACTACCTGCCGGAGATCTTCGAGAAACTCGACGAGAACACGCTGTCCGAGTCCCTTGCTCACAACCTTCTGACGAACGTGGAGAACCCCATCTGCAAGTTCGAACAGACGGTCCTGGTCCGGGACCCCTCGGAAAAAGAGCTGGCGCTCTTTGAGATCGACTCCACGGAAAAGGTCGTCGAACTCCAGCGCTGGATGTATTTCGAAGGCATCCCGGGCGCGGCGAACTTCGTCAGCTTCGTCATCCCGAGCCACATCCTCGAATTCCCGTTCCTCGGGTAAAACAGCAAATAAAGATCGCCTCAGGATCCCTGAGGCGATTTTCTTATGCTTAGAAGTAGTTCATCGGGTTGCGGGCCGCCACCGAACGGGAGGTGCCGTCGTTGACACGGACCTCGAAGTGCAGGTGGTTGCCGGTCGAGTAACCGGTGCTGCCCATGTAGCCGATGGTCTGGCCCTGCTGGACGTAGGTGCCCGCCGAGACGATGGCGCGCGCCAGATGACCGTAGTAGGTCAGAAGACCGTTGCCGTGGTCGATGACCACGTAGTTGCCGTAGCCGCCGTTGCAGCCACAGTTGTAGTTCTTTCCGTAGTTGTGGGAACAGGTGTTGCTGGCTATGGTGACCCGGCCCGCAGTGGCTGCCACGATGGGCGCGTTCCCGCCGCCTCCGGTGATGTCGATGCCGTAGTGGAAGGAACCCCAGCGGGAGCCGTAGCCGGAGGACACATAGGTCCCGGACGCGGCGACCGGCCAGATGAAGGTGCCGGAATAGGCGCCGTTACCGGTGGACGCCGTGACCGCCAGATTCGCGTTGATCTGGTTCATGTAGGCCTGCTGCTGCGCGCGGGCTTTGGCGATGTAATTGTTCAGCTCCTCGCTGTTCTCATCGAGCCCGTTGATGTAGGTGTTCAGCGTATTGACCTTCTGGTCCAGATCGGACTTGGCGGTGACGACCTGTGCCTTGGCTTCCTGCTGCATGCTCTTGGAGCTTTCGACATCGTTCTTGGCTTTCTCCAGCTTTTCTTCGCTCTGCTTGAGAGAAGCCTCGGTTTCCTCGTATACCTTGATCTCGTCCTGCAGCTGTTTGATGATGGCGTTGTCGTGCTTGCTGATGCGGGACAGCATTTCCAGTCGGTTCAGGAAATCCCGGAAGTTGTCCGCTTCCAGCAGGATCTCCAGATTGGAGACGTTCCCGGTGATGTACATCGCCCGGAGACGGTCCGCGTAGAGAGACTGGGTCTGCGCGATCTCTTCTTTCTGGGCCGCCATGTCCTGCTGGGTCTTGGCGATCTTCTTCTGCGTGCTCGTGATGCTCTTGTTCAGATTGGAGATCTGACCGTTGAGGACATCGATCTTCGAGTTGTACGCGTTGATCTCGCCCTGCAGCAGATCGACGCTCTCCTGGATGGTGTCCGCGTTCTGCTGCGCTTCTTTTTTCTTGGCTTCGTTCTCCTTGATCTTTTCCTGGCTGGCGGCGATCTTTTCGTCGAGGTCCGCGATCTTCTGGCTGACTTCGCTGCTGGCCGCGGAGGCCTGCAGGGACGCCGGCGTCGGGAGCGCGAGCAGCGCGACCATGGCAAAGGCCAGCAGAAAACTCAGGAGACGGGTGTGATCACGCTTCATCTGCTATCACACTCCCCTGCTCTTTCAGGTACCGCGCCATGGAGACGATGGAGCCCACCGCACCGGCGAGGATACCGACCAGGATGAACGCCAGCAGCATCGGGACGGCGTGGGACGAGAACGGGACGGCCTGTCCGCCGAGTAGCGTGAACACACTGCCGACATTGTGGACCGCCAGGCTGTAGAGGCACTTGGCCTTCTCCTCCTTGTATCCCTCCAGCCCCTCCAGGATCTCCAGAGCCTCCTCGAATTTCCCGTCGTTCATCCGCTCCACGGCCTTG
>JAGACE010000024.1 GCA_017614275.1 Clostridia bacterium
CAAGACCAAACAGATGGGCGATTATCTGGTCCTCGACGGCGCCGTTCGGCGCGAGACCACTTATGTGGAATGGCTCGAACACTGCATCGACGTGTTCGAGAACGGAACGCCCGGAGAACCGGTGGACTTGATCGAATAAAATAGGCCACGCTGAGAAGCGTGGCCTCTTTTTTTATTCGTCTTTGATGTGTCCGAGGGCGATGTGCTTTTTCACGATGCGCTCGTTCACTTCCTTGTACAAGAACTCCGAGCCGTCCGCGCTCTTCCGCTGGCGGCCGAGCACGTGCGTGGCGTCCACGCCGTGGCGGACCCAGTCTCCCCCGTCGTTGGAGTCGTTGAGGAGCAGCGGCTGCAGATTGTCCATGGTGTGGGCAAAGCGGGACTCCGGGGTCTCGTTGGCCTCGAACTCGTCGAACAGCGCGGTCAGTTCCGCCTGCTGGTCTTCGGGCAGCAGGCCGAAGAGCCGCTCTTTGGCGGCCTCCTCCCGCGCCTGCGCGGTCTTGAGCCCCTCGTCGTCGTACGCGTAGGTGTCCCCCGCGTCGATCTCCACGATGTCGTGGATGAGGCACATCAGCATGACCCGCTCGATGTCCACCGGTTCGTTGGCGTACTCCTTCAGGAGGTAAGCCATGATGGCCATGTGCCAGGCGTGTTCCGCGTCGTTTTCCGCGCGGCCGCCGCCCGACAGATGGGTCTGCCGGAAGATATTCTTTTCCTTGTCGATCTCCAGGCTGAATGCCAGCTGCTGTTCCAGACGATCATCCATACGGTGTACTGCCTTTTCTTTCAGAGATTATTTCGGCAGAGCGCCCAGCTGCTGCGCGATCTCCGCGAAATAGTTGTGGTAGATATCTTTCTTGACGCCCATACCCATAATGCCGGTGTGGTCGAAAGATGCCGGCTCAAAGACATACCATTTGCCTTTTTCCAGCGTCTTCGGATCCGCGTCGGGATCCCAGTCCGTGGACGGTTCGCTGTAGGGAGCGCGGCCGCCTTCGGTGTTGACGAAACCGTCATGCTGTGCCCAGGTGTCCGGATCGAAGCCGTACTCGGGGTTCGCGTACTTGATGCCGGCCACGGTCATCTTGCCGACGAGCCGCGCCATGAGGGACGCGTCCTTGTCGACGACCCAGTGGTCCCCTTCCAGGTGGGACTTGGCCGCCGGACGGGCGAAATAATAGATATTGGGCAGGGCGCAGAGCTTTTCATTGAGTTCGTGGATGTACTTGCTCTGCATGGAGAAGACGATGCCGCCTTCCCGGTTCTTGTTGTAGTTGCGGATCTCTTCCCTCTTGCTGAACGGAGAGTGGAGGTAGATGCTCTTCTTCGTCTCGGGGTTCGCCATGACGCCCCACTGCTCCAGATGGAAGTCGATGAGCTGCGAGTTGAAGGGCGATTCACCGAGCATGGCGACCAGGCCGAGGTAGCCCGCCTGGAAGCCTTTGGCACCGCCTTCTCTCATAAAGTCTGCCAGAGTGGTACCGTTGTTGACGCCGGCGAGGGTGGTGATGCTGTGGATCCGGTCCCCCTTGCCGCCCTTGAACAGTTCGGACAGTTCATCTTCGGGGGTGCAGGCTTTCTCTTCTTCCGAGCCGAATTCCAGCAGCTGTGCCAGCACACGGGCGGTCGGGCCGCCGTAGGAGTGGCCGACCAGATGGATCTTCTCGTGGTCGCCGGGCTGGCCCCAGTCCTTCAGGATGCCGGGGTAGGTGCGGCCGTACCGGGCGTGTCCGTAGAGTTCGCTGTGGTACTTGCCGTAGTCGACGGTGCCGCCCACCAGGCGGGCCCAGAGTTCACAGGCGCGGTCCCACAGGTTGTTGATGGGGCCGACGGCCGGGCCGTAGGTCTCGAAGCCTAAGTTGTTGAGATGACGGACCGCGTTCTTGCCGGGGCCGAACCCCCAGCCGGACAGGAAGCGGCTGACGCCGTCTTCATCGCCGTAGCCCATGAAGCCGTGGACCAGGATGATCGGATAGTTGTTGTTGCGTTCCATAGCAGGTACTCCCCTTTTCATTTATTTTCGAGTAGTTTCGAAATACGCTATCTTCCATTATAAAGAAAAAAGACCTTCCGTCAAACAGACGGAAGGTCTTTTGTGGTTTGCTTATACGCCGTGGAAGCGGAGCATCAGGTATCCGCAGGCGATGGCGACCGACACGAGCATCATCGGGAAACCGACTTTGGTGAAATCGATGAAGGTGATCGGATGGCCCTCGCGGGTCGAAATGCTGGACAGAACGACGTTCGCGGAAGCACCGATGAGGGTACCGTTGCCGCCGAGGCAGGCGCCCAGGGACAGGGCCCACCACAGAGGTGCGACATCCAGACCGGTCGAGGCCATCGTGAGGATGACCGGGATCATCGCGGCGCAGAACGGGATGTTGTCCAGGATGGACGAGACGATAGCGGAGACCCAGACGACCAGGATCATAGTCAGGAACATGTTGCCGCCGGTGACCGTCGTGAGCCAATTGGCAATGGCGGTGATGACACCGACTTTTTCCAGACCGCCGACGACCACGAACAGGCCGACGAAGAACAGGATGGTCGGCCACTCGACGCCGGTGATGACGTGTTCCACGTTCTGTTTGCCGATGATGAGCATGATGGCGGCCGCGGTCAGAGCGATGACCGAGGACTCGACGCCCAGAGCGCCGTGGAAGAAGAAGCCGAGGACGATGAAGCCGATCATGACAAGGGACTTGATGAACAGAGGCTTGTCTTTGATCTCATCGTTTTCGTCCAGTTTCATGACCTCTGCCATCTTTTCGGGAGTGGTGAGGATCTTCTTGCCGTAGACGAACTTGAAGATCAGGATGAAAGCCGCCAGGATGATGATGACGGGCGGGGTGTCATAGTTGATGAAGTCCGCAAAGGACAGGCCCGCTTTGGAACCGATCATGATGTTGGGCGGGTCGCCGATGAGGGTGGAGGTACCGCCGACATTGGACGCGAGGATCTGCGTCATGAAGAACGGGACCGGGTTGATGCCGAGGATGGCACAGATGGTCATGGTCATAGGACCGATCAGCAGGACGGTGGTAACGTTATCGAGCAAGGCCGACAGGACCGCCGTGATGATGATGAAGAAGACCATGATCTTCCAGGGATCGCCTTTCGCGAGTCTGGCAGACTTGACCGCCAGATACTGGAACAGGCCGGATTCCTTGACGACGCCGACAAAGGTCATCATGCCGATCAGAACGCCAAGGGTGTTAAAGTCGATGTACTCGAGGCTGTCTTCAAAATCGAGGACACCGGTCAGGAGCAGGACGACCGCACCGGCTATGGCTACCGCCGCACGGTGGATCTTCTCCGAGATGATGATCGCCATGGCGATAACGAATACCGCAATGGCAATGACTGTGTTAGTCATGATATCTCCCCTTCAAAATTTTTTCATAAACATTATAGAACGAATTTCACAATATACAAGCGTTTTTTTCATGACAATCTTCAGAAAACAGGAAAACCGCCCCGAATGCCTCGGGGCGGCGATGATTATTTTTCTTCGGACAGGTCGAGGACCGACCGGATGTCCGCGTACGTGTACCCCAGCCGGAGCAGGGCATTCACCGTACGGGCCTTCTGTTTTTCATCGGACAGATCCCTGGTCTTGTACTTCGTGGAGAGGA
>JAGACE010000196.1 GCA_017614275.1 Clostridia bacterium
ACCGACACGGTCGTCATGATCGAGAATGTCGTGGAAGCGGAAGACGGCGACGTGCTGCTCTACTCCGCGAGCATCCCATGGGACAACGTGCGTCAGGTGGGAGAGGACATCTGCATGGGCGACATGATCGTCCCGTCTTATACCGTGATGACGCCCGCTCTGCTGGGCGCCTTCATGGCTGCCGGTGTCTATGAGGTGGAAGTCGTGAAACGCCCGGTCTTCGGCATCATCCCCACGGGCGATGAGATCGTCGACGGGACCGCGGACTTAAAGCCCGGAGACATCCCGGAGTTCAACTCCGCCATCTTCTCCGCCATGCTCTCCGACTGGGGCGCCGACGCCGTCGTGTACCCGGTGGTCAAAGACAAGATCGACCTGCTGGAAGCGGCCGTCCGCAAAGCAGCGGACGAGTGCGACGCGGTCCTGACCATCGCCGGCTCCTCGGCCGGGCGGGACGACTACACGTCCACCATCCTCACGGACCTCGGCGAACTGCTGGTCCACGGCATCTCCATCAAACCCGGCAAACCCGCCGTGCTCGGCATGATTGGACAGAAGCCGTTCTGCGGCATGCCCGGCTATCCCGTGTCCGGCATCATCGTCATGGAGGAGATCGTCAAGTACGTCTGCGCGCTGCTGACGCACCGCGAGCCAGAGCGGGCCGAGACCGTAACGGCAAACGTCTCACGCAAGCTGACGTCCTCCCTGAAATATGAAGAATTCCTCCGCTGCCGCGTGGCGGAAGTGGATGGGAAGAACATCGCGGTCCCCATGCCCCGGGGCGCCGGCGTCGTCACCGGCTTTGCCAAGGCCGGCGGTCTGTTCGTCGTCGACCAGAACAGCGAAGGGCTGGAAGCAGGGGAGACTGTGGAGGTTTCCCTGCAGCGCGACAAGGTCGAGCTGGAGAACAGCCTGTCCATCACCGGCAGCCACGACCCGCTCATCGACGAGGCGTCCGACCTGCTGATCCGGCAGGATCCGCGGACCTATGTCGTCTCCTCCCACGTGGGCTCCATGGGCGCCATCATGGCGCTGCGGGCCGGGGAGACCGCCCTCGGCGGCATCCACCTGCTGGACGGCGCCACCGGGGAATACAACAAGTCCTATGTCCGGCAGTACTTCCCGGACGGGGGCGTCACCCTCATCCGCTGCGTCATCCGCCAGCAGGGCCTGATGGTCAAGAAGGGCAACCCCGAGAACATCCATACCGTGAAAGACCTGATCGGCAAGCGGTATGTCAATCGCCAGAAGGGTGCGGGCACCCGCATCCTGCTGGACTACCTGCTGGAGCAGGAGGGTATGACCCCGGACGACATCTACGGCTACACGCGGGAAGAGTATACCCACACCGCTGTGGCGGCTGCTGTCGCGGACGGCGGCGCCGACGCCGGCATGGGCATCTACTCCGCCGCGAAGACCTACGACCTGGACTTCGTCCCGCTGTGGGACGAGGAGTACGATTTCCTGGTCCGTAACTCCGCCCTGGACACCCCGGAAGTGCAGCGCTTCCTCGCCGTCCTGAAGAGCGACGAGTTCGCGCATCGCCTCAACGAGATGGGCGGCTACACGCTGGAAGCTCCCGGCGAAGTCATCCCGGTGTAAATCAAATCTGTCAAAGAAACAAAGAGACTCTCGAGGGTTCGAGAGTCTTTTTTTCATATTAAAAACATGGTAAGATGAGAACAACTTTAAAAAAAGGAGGAGGTGCGGACATGACGAAAACCGGTTCTTTTGTCAGGCGGCTCGTCTGTGCTGTCGTGACGCTCGTTTTCTTTTTTGCCGCACTTCCCGCTGTTTTGCCCGGCAGAGCGCTGGACCCGACGCCGACCCTGAAAGTTTATGCGCAGTACTGGGGAGACCCGGACAGCAAGACGCTTCTCGGAGAGTACACGCGCGCGGAAATGGACGCGTGGTCCTACAGCGACATCGGGTACGAAGGGTACTACTGCAATGTGACCCGAGTGCACACACTCATGCGGATCCACGCAAGAGGCGTTCGCCTCGCCGAGTTCCTGAGTGAGAAGGTCGGCGTTGACCTGAACTCGGTCCGACAGCTGGATTTCCATACGACAGATGTGGATGCCGGCGCCCGCTTTGTCTCCAAAGGGAGGCAGGAACTGCTCGACGATGTGCGATGGTATTACCCGAACCTGTCCGCCAATTCCCACTATGACAATGAGCTCGACGACTTTGTCGTAGATGACGAAGAGAAGGCTCTGGAAGGCGCTGTGCAGGTCCCGACACTTCTCGCGACAGTCCAGTATGCCACCAAAAACCCGAAGGATGATCTGAGCGATGAGATGACAGAGGAAGACACGTTCCGGCTCTGCCTCGGCCAGGTCGACCTGACGACCCAGACGTCCTTCGAGTCCGCACGGGCGGTCGATGAGATCTATGTCGTTCTGGCGGGCGCTCCGCCGGAAGACCCTGCGGAACCGTCGACGGATCCGCCGACGGAACCGACGAAAAAGGGCGGTGATGATCAGCACGTGACGGATCCGACCAAAGCAACGAAACCGACCGCCGCGCCGAAACCGACCGCCGCACCGACTTCGAAACGAAAAGGCAGCGCGGTCCGCACGACGACCGGCACGACAAAACGTACTGTGACGACCGCCGTGAACCGGACGACGCTCCGTCCGCAGACCGTCTCGGCGACCGGACGGACCCTCGAGGCAGGCACAACGGCGGTCGGCTCGGAAAAAATGAGACAGCTTTCGGTGGAAGGATACGACAGTCTGATCCAATGGAAGAAAGATTCACCGGACGACGTTGAGGCTCTGCAGAAGCCTTTGGTGACGACAAAAGGCGCGCGCAACGCGGCTCTGTTGTCCGCCGCTTCCTTTGCGGCAGGCGCCTTTATCATGCTTGAGTGGTTCAAAAAGGAGAGATAACAATGGCAAGTGCAGTAAAAGAAATGCTCCGGGCGGTGGCGTCCGGTCTTCAGATCCCGACGATCATCATCCTGTTGCTTTTGATCGCCCTGACGGTCGTTCTCCTGGGAACGCTCGTGGTCGAATACTTTACGGAGAGAAAACAGCTCGGCGGCTCCATCCCGAAGCTCATCGACGCGATGCAGGGGAAGGACGCGAAGGGGCTGGAAAAGATCATCCTGTCCTCCGGGCTTCTGCAGAGACAGAAAGCAGCCGTACTCGAGGTTGTGAAGCGGGAAACTCTTCCGGAGGACACGCGGATCGCTCTGGCGC
>JAGACE010000197.1 GCA_017614275.1 Clostridia bacterium
CGCGGTCCTCGCCTCGGACGCTCCGACGCCGGGCGGCGGCGGAGCGGCCGCTCTGGCCGGCGCCCTGGCCGTTGCTCTGGGCAACATGGTCGGCAGCCTGACCGTCGGCAAGAAAAAATATGCCGACGTGGAAGACCGCATCAAGGAGCTGAACGCGGCGTCCGAGGAACTGCGCGTCAAACTGCTCGCGCAGATCGACGAGGACGCGAACGCCTTCGCGCCGCTGGCAAAAGCCTACGGCATCCCGAAGGACGACCCGACCCGGGAGCAGGTCCTGGAGGAGTGCCTCCACGTGGCCGCCCAGCCGCCCATGAACATCCTGCGCCTCTCCTGTGAAGCGGTGGAACTCATCGCCGAATACGGGGAGAAGGGGAGCCGTCTGGCCATCTCCGACGCGGGCTGTGCCGCCGCCATGGCACAGGCAGCCATCCGCTCCGCCGCCCTGAACGTGGCCATCAACACCGGCCTCATGAAGGACCGCGACTACGCGGGGGCGATGAACGACGAGCTGGACGCCCTGATGGACAAATATGTCCCCCTGGCGGAACAGACGTATGAACTGGTATACGGAGGTCTGAGATGAGTAACGTTTTAAGAGGAAAAGCCGTAGCGGACGCGATGGACGTCGAGACCACCGCCCGCGTCGAAGCCCTGAAAGCCAAAGGCGTCGAGCCCTGCATCGGCATCCTGCGGGTCGGCGAGCGCGAAGACGATCTGGCCTATGAGCGCGGCGCTCTGAAGAGAGCCGAGAAGAACGGCGTGGCCGTCAAACAGGTCCTGCTGCCCGCGGACGCGTCCCAGGCAGACCTGCTAGCCGCCATCAAAGATCTGAACGAAGACAGCTCTGTCCACGGAGTCCTGATGTTCCGCCCGCTGCCCAAGCAGATGGACGAGGCGGAGGCCTGCGAGGCCCTGCTGCCGGAGAAAGACCTCGACGGCATCACCCGCGGGTCCATGGCCAGCATCTATTCCGGAACGGGTGCGGGCTTCGCGCCCTGCACCGCGGAAGGCTGCATCGAGCTCCTGAAATACTACGGCGTCGAGATGTCCGGCAAGCGCGCGGTCGTCATCGGCCGCAGCCTGGTCATCGGCAAGCCCGTCGCCATGCTGCTCATGGCCAACAATGCCACCGTCACCGTGTGCCACAGCCGCACGCAGAACATGCCCGACGTCGTCAAAGAGGCGGACATCGTCATCTGCGCGCTCGGCCGCGGTGAGATGATCGACGGCAAATACTTCCGGGAAGGCCAGACCGTCCTGGACGTCGGCATCAACTGGTCCGAGGAAAAGGGCAAGCTGGTGGGCGATGTACTGTTCGAGGAAGCCGAACCCATCGTGGAAGCCATCACGCCGGTCCCCGGCGGCTGCGGCTCCGCAACCACGGCGGTCCTCATCCGTCACGTCGTCGAAGCGGCGGAAAAGGCGTAATGTCAGCAAAATAAAGCGGTTATTCCGCGAGATCCACCCTATACAGAAGAACTATTTTCCTGTATAGTATTGGTGCAGAGGAAACCTCTGCGAAAAACAACATATCTGGTCTGTCAGAGTAGAATAAGAGCGTCAAGTGCTGCGGAATGGGAAGTTGTCCGCAGACGAAGGGGAAGTACCCCGCGTCTCTTGTTCGCATCCGCTGCCGACGAGAAGAGCAAATCGCTCCTTTTGCAGCAGCGGCTGTGGAAGGAGCTTTTCTTTTCACATGCCGCCCGCTTTGACTTTCTCAGAACGACTGTTTGAGAAAGAAGGAATGCTACATGACGAGCACAATCGCAAAAACTGAGGGGAAACTTATGGAAAAGAGTATCTGGAAACGGGAGCTGTCGATCAACACCCAGCAGCTGGTGACCATGGCCCTGCTGGTGGCGCTGGACATCGTTCTGTCGCGCTTCGGCTCCATCAATATGTGGAATACCCGCATCGGCTTCGGCTTCGTGCCGATCGTCATCGCCGGTATGCTGCTCGGCCCGTTCAAGGCCGCCATCACGGCCGCCGTGGCCGACGTCATCGGGGCGCTGCTGGTGCCCACCGGAGCCTTTTTCCCGCCCCTGACGGTCACCGCCATCCTGCGCGGTATCCTGTACGGTATCATGCTCAAGTATGTGCCGGAGTACCTGGCGAAGACCATCGAGGACCCGAAGCGGTATCAGAAGGCCTGGATCGGCGT
This sequence comes from Clostridia bacterium, assembly GCA_017614275.1. GTDB lineage: Bacteria > Bacillota > Clostridia > Oscillospirales > Acutalibacteraceae > RUG420. Next base: position 2,162 of record JAGACE010000197.1, read on the forward strand.
CTGCGCCGCCACCACCCTGTTCGACCAGCTGGCCTTCGGCCTGCTGCTGCAGTCCTACTGGCTGAGCCTCCTGTACGGTTCGCCCTACACGGGCATGATGGCCTCCCGCATCCCGCAGATCGCCATCCTCATCCCCGTGGAGTTCGTGGTCCTGGTGTTCCTGCCGCGATTGACGGACAAGCTGCTCCCGTACCTGCAGTCGAGCAAGAAGAAATAAAACGCCATAAACCAAGCCCCGCCGTTCCCGGCGGGTCTTTTCTTTGCTGTGTTATTGTGCGGCGGTGGTCTCCGCTGCGGTCGTCTCCGCGGTCGTCTCCGCGGTCGTCTCTTCCGCAGCCGTGGTCTCCGCGACGGTGGTCTGTTCCGCCACCGTGGTGGTCTGGACGTTGGGGTCGTTGAAGCCGGGGCCGCTGAGGGCGCCGATGCTCCACATGTAGACGAACCCGCACAGGACGAGGGCGGTGATGAACCCGGCGATCTTCAGGAACGCGTAGCCGACGCGCTTGTGCTCCGGGGTGTCCTTGCGGACACTGACGATCCCGATGATCCACAGGATGAGGGGCGTGATGATCAGCAGCGCCAGGGTAAAATAATAGATGAGCGGCGAGCTGTTGCTTGCAGTTGTGAAAAACATTTGATTTCCTCCAAAACTTGGTTCAAATTAGGTCGCATACAGTATACGAACTTTTATACTTCCTTGTCAAATTGTCCTTTTTTTTCGCCGCTCTATTCGATATAATATTAACGAACCCCACATCAAGGAGGACAACACTATGAGCTATAAACTGGTATTGGTCCGTCACGGCGAATCCGAGTGGAACAAGGCCAACCTGTTCACCGGCTGGACCGACGTCGACCTGTCCGAAGCCGGTGTCGAAGAAGCCAAGCGCGGCGGTCAGCTGCTGAGAGACGAGGGCTTCGAGTTCGACATCTGCTACACCTCATACCTGAAGAGAGCCATCCACACGGCCAACAACGTGCTGGAGGAGCTCGACCAGGAATACATCCCCGTCATCCGCGCCTGGCAGCTCAACGAGAAGCACTACGGCGTGCTGCAGGGCCTCAACAAGGCGGAAACGGCCGCGAAGTACGGCGACGACCAGGTGAAGATCTGGAGACGCTCCTTCGATGTTGCCCCGCCCGCTCTGGAGGACGACGACGAACGCAACCCGAAGAACCAGAAGATGTTCAGGACGGTCCCGGCCGACCAGCTGCCCGCCACGGAATCTCTGGAGACGTGCATCGCCCGCGTGGTGCCCTACTTCAAAGAGGTCATCGTCCCGGACCTGCAGGCCGGCAAGACGGTGCTCATCGCCGCGCACGGCAACTCCCTGCGGTCCCTCGTCATGTACCTCGACGAGCTGACCCCGGCGGAGATCCTGGAAGTCAACATCCCCACGGCCATCCCGCTGTTCTATGAACTGGACGAGGAGACCCTGAAGCCCATCAGCCACCGGTACCTCATCTCCGAAGAGGAACTGAAGGCCAAGATGGACGCGGTGGCCAACCAGGGCAAGGCGAAATAAGACTCATAAAAAAGAGAGACCTCAGTCGAGGTCTCTTTTTTTGTCCTGTCGGATGTTGTACCAGGCGTAGGCGATGAATGCGATGGCACACAGGGCCAGCAGCACCCGTTTGAGCATGCTCAGGTTCTTGCTGCGGACCACGCCCTGGGCGGCGGCCCGGGAGATGTTTTCCTGGAAGAGGTGCTCCGTGAGATCCATGATCTCGTTGGCCTCCTCGGAGCCGTCCTTGTACACGCCGTTCGGGATGTCCAGCTCCATGTCGGTGGTGTAGAGGCTGGCCGCCCCGCCCTGGATGCGATAGATCTGCATGGAGTTGCGGACGAAGTAGCCGTCGAAGTCCAGGTCGGCCTTGCCCTTCTTGCAGAACCAGAGTCCGAAGGGGTTCTCCGCCACGCCGGTGAAGGTCTTGTCCACCTTGCCCTTGCGGCAGTACCACCAGCCCTGATCCAGGGTGGGGGCGATGCCGGTGTAGTCGGTCTTTTCTTTTGTCTTCTTATTGCAGGCCCACCAGGTGCCGTCCTTCTGCTGCATGATCTGAAGATCGTCGAACTTCGTCTTGCCGATCTTCGTGGTCGTGGAGCGGGTGGTGGAGGAGGTCGTGGTCGGCGTCTTGCCGAAGAAGGCCCACGCCTCGGTGCAGCTGACGGCGCCGAGGATGAAGCAGGCGGTCAGGAGCAGTCCGAGAAGGATGGCCCGGGGGCGATAAGCAGTCCGTGTCATGTGCATGTCTCCTTTATGGAACTATAATGCGGCTTTTTGCGCAAAAGGTCAAGAAAAAAGCGAGAAAGGAAAGAACTTGACAGATGTGAAACAGAAATGAATACATAATAATTTTAAATTGTGCGCAATAAATGGTTACAATTTGGTAACAAGTGTGGTATCCTAACTGCCTGTATGTATGTTTTTTATCAAACAATCGCAAAAATCTATTGATAAAAAAGGAGTCTATTATGGGAACAGCAACCAAGAAGTTCGACATCCTGGATGAGAAAAACCAGGGCTTCAAAGTCTACCATGTGGAGACCATGAAGGACCTTTTCAAAGGTCGTGAAGACCTCCCGTCGTATCGGATGTTCAGCACCAAATGGGGCGACAACGGCATCCGCGGTCTCAAGCTGATCGAAAAAGAGTACGACCGTTCCTGGTACAGCTGCATCAAAGAGCGCTGGATGGAGAAGAAGCCGAAGCACGAGATGTTCTTCTATCGCGGGAACATCATCACCCGGAAAGAAGCGTTCATCATCGCCGACAAAGTGGCGGAAGCGCTCCTGGCCCTCGGCGTCAAAAAGGGCGACGAGATCCCCTGCTGCCTGTCCAACGTCCCGGCAGTCGCTCTGCTGATGCTTGGCGCGAACAAGATCGGCGCCAAACTGAACTGCTTCGGCGGCCACTATGACCCGAAATTCATCAAGGTCATCCTGGGCGAAGTCTGCGACAAAGTCCTGTTCGTCACCGACGACGAATATGAGAAGATCGCCGGCACCGTCGCGAAGTCCAGCGTGAAGAAAGTCGTCGTCATCTCCCTGGCGGACTACCTCCCGAAGGATCCGACCAAGTGCAAGGAGTATGAGGAAGACTTCGACAAATACTATCATTACGACAACAAAGCGGTCGATTATGTCGCGAAGAACAAGAAGAACCACATGACCTGGTTCGAGTTCCTCGACCAGTCCAGGAAGTTCAAGGGCAAGGTCAAGGACGACAACGGTCTGGACACCGAGTTCCTGGTCACCTACACCTCCGGTTCCACCCGCATCGGGTTCCCGAAGCGTGAAGTGCACCGCAACCGCTCTCTTATTACCGTCGGCGTCTTCCACGACCCCGACCTGTGTGGCAACCCCGCGGCTCAGAACCTTCGCGGTCTGGCCCTCATCCACACCGACTCCGACACGGACCTGATCACCATGATCTCCGACGCTCTGTTCCAGGGCTGGTCCGTCGCCTTCGAGCCGGAATACGAACGGGACGACTTCCTGGAGTACCTCGTCGTCTCCAAGCCGAACTTCTGCCTGGCCACCACCAACTTCCTGCTGAAGGCGGCCCGCCAGTACCTCATCGAGAAGCGTCTCGGCAGCCGCAAGATGCCCTATCTGCTTGCCATGATGGCGGTCGGCGAAGGCTGCACCAAGGGTGAAGAGCGATTCATCAACACCTGGTTCCGCAAGTGCCACGCCGGCTGGGGCGTCAACATCACCGGCCCCGTCCGTCTGCCGATCGTCACGGTCGGTCTCGGCGGCGGCGACACGGAGCACGGCGGCATCTACTACTCCCTGTTCCATCGCATGAACGAAGTCCTCAAGAAGAGAGAACTCAAGGGCCAGCCCTACGGCATGATGCCCGTCCCGTACGCCCACTGCTGCGTCCTGAAGCAGAACGCCAAGGGCGAGTGGGAAGAGGCCGGCTACAACGAGAACGGTCTCATCGTCGCGAACTCCGCCACCACCATGGCGCGGTATAAGAACGACTGGGAGAAGACCAAGGCTCTGGTCATCACCGACAAGTACGGCATCGACTGGGTCTCCTGCAACGTCTTCGGGTACATCGATGACTCCGGCGCCATCCATATGAAGGACCGCATGGGCAGCGAAGTCACCCTGGAGAACGGCAAGGTCGTCTTCCCGTACAAGCTGTCCGACGTCGCTCAGGAAGATCCGGAGAACCTGCTGTCCACCGTCGTCACCACGACCGAAGAAGACGGCAAGACCCTCTTCATCGTCAACTTCCAGTACAGCCCGCTGCGCAAGAAGCATAAGCACGACATCGTGCGCGATCTGGACGCCCGCATGAAGAAAGAGTTCCCCGACATCCACGACCACATCCGCTATCGCCGCTTCGCGGAACGGTATCCGTTCCCGGTCACCGGCGCCGGTAAGAGAAATGTCATGGAAGTCATCAACATGGGCATGGACTACACCTTCAAGCTAGAGAACGGCCAGAAGGTCTGGACCGGCAAACACGAGAAGGCCAAGGACCCGAAAAAGGCCGACAAATCCTTCTTCTAAAAACAACAAAAAAGACCTCCGCCAAACGCGGAGGTTTTTTATTGGATGGTCCTGCCCGGAAAAGTTCCGAACGGGGTCTGGGGGCAGCCGGGGAGCTGTCTCTGACAGCGCGGCGCGCGGTTCGGGATGGCAGGCCCCGGGCGGAAGCTTTTTTGGGCAACGAACTCAAGCTTCCTTTTCCTGCGCGGCCAGCGCTTTGCGCTCGGCTTCGGACAGCTGCTTTTCGCCGGCGCGCTCGGCCACGTCGTTCGTGTCGATGGTGGCGCGGAACACGTAGAAGCGCTGGTACAGGTACTCGGTGATGAAGTTGAGCGCCATGGTGCCGATGAGCACGATGTAGTTGTTGACGCCCAGGTGCTCGGCGAAGAAGTTGCCGCCGATGGTGGTCACCGGGGTGAACACCAGGTAGAAGCAGAAGGTCTGGAACATGGCCTTCGGCACGTTGTTGGCGGAGCGGTAGGTGAACTTCCGGTTCAGGGTGAAGTTCCAGAGGACGGAGAGGACGAGGGCGATGAGATAACTCGGCCAGTAGGGCCAGTTCATCGTCTCGTTCAGGAGGGTGAAGGACAGGGTCTCGATGACGCCGGCGCTGCCGGCGCAGCAGGCGTATTTGATGACCCGCAGCGTCTCCTTGACCTTGGTGCTCTTGCCTTTTTTGATTTGGAAGGGTCCGGCCATGACAGCATCTCTCTTTCCGGGTTTCGTTTCGAACTCCATTATATGAATCGCTCCCTCTGATGTCAATGAAGGAGCACTGCGGCGGATCTCTGAACAGAGGCGCCGCATTGTCCGTCTGTACTTTCTTTACATATATTGAATTGTTCATTTTTAGCATGGTAAAGTAATAAATATCAAAAGTGGGTCGAAACATTTAAACCAAAATACGTGGAGGGAGAATCATGAAGTATCAGGCGGAGTACATGGCCATCTATGAGGATTTCAAAGCGAATTCGAAGTTCTTCCAGGCCATCGGCAACGAGACCCGGCAGGGCATCCTGCTGTTCCTCATCCAGTCCGGAGAGAAGGGCGCTCGGGTCAGCGAGATCACAGAAAACGCGCATCTGTCCCGTCCGGCGGTCTCGCACCATCTCAACGTGCTGAAGGACGCCGGCATCATCCACTGCCGTCCGGAGGGCACGAGCCACTATTATTACATCAACATCCGCGAACAGCTCCCGCACCTGCTGAAAATGAATCAGGACGTCGGCGCGTTCTTCAAGACCTATTACAAGGACGACCCGGAAGAGCTGGCCAAACTGAAAGCGATCGGCATCCCGATCGACTGACCGCGACAACAGAACGAAAAACCCCCGCTCGGTTCACGAGACGGGGGTCTTTGTTTTGGCTTTGCGTTCCGGCGGGACCAGGCAGTTCGGTCCGGTGCCGATGAGGTCGCGGCGATCCGCCTGCCGCAGGGCCTCCCGGCAGAGGGGCCAGTTCTTCGGGTCCTTGAACTGGATGAGGGCCCGCTGCATGGCTTTCTCTTTCGGGTCCGTGGCCACGTACACCGGCTTCATGGTCCGCGGGTCCAGCCCCGTGTAATACATGGCGGTGGACAGGGTGCCCGGGGTCGGGTAGAAGTCCTGGACCTGTTTCGGATTCAGCTTGTGCTTGTTCAGGAACTGCGCCAGCAGGATGGCGTCTGTCAGTTTGCTCCCCGGATGGGAGGACATGAGGTAGGGGACCAGGTACTGGTCCAGCCCGAACTTCTCGTTGACCGCGTCGAACTCTTTGACGAAGCGGTTGTAGGTGCTGACCGGGGGCTTGCCCATCCTGGAGAGCACCGCGTCCGACACGTGTTCGGGCGCCACCCGCAGCTGGCCGCTGACGTGGTAGCGGCAGAGCTCTTCCAGGAAGGCTTTGTTTTTGTCCGCGAGCACGTAGTCGTAGCGGAAGCCGGAGCGGACGAACACCTTCTTCACGCCGTCCATCGCCCGCAGCTTGCGGAGCAGGGACAGGTAGTCGGAGTGGTCCACCTCCATGGCGGGGCAGAGGGACGGCCACATGCAGGACTTGTCCCGGCACGCGCCGGCCGTCAGCTGCTTCTGACAGGCGGGGCCGCGGAACTCCGCGGTGGGGCCGCCGACGTCGTGGATGTAGCCCTTGAACTCCGGGTCCGAAAGGAAGCCCTGCGCCTCCTCCAGGATGGACGCGTGGGAGCGGGCCTGGACGATGCGTCCCTCGTGGAAGGTGAGAGAGCAGAAACTGCAGTCTCCGGGACAGCCCCGGTTGGAGGTCAGGGAGAAGCGGACCTCGGACAGGGCGGGCACGCCGCCGTCCTTGTCGTACATCGGGTGCCAGGCGCGCAGGTAGGGCAGGGCGTACACGTCGTCCATCTCCTGCTGCGTCAGAGGTTTTGCCGGCGGGTTCTGTACGACGAACAGGCCGTCGTCATAGGCCTCATAGAGCCGCTGCCCGTTGAACGGGTCCGTGTTCCGGTACTGGGTCAGGAAGCTGCGGGCGTAGGCCTTTTTGCCCTTCTC
>JAGACE010000198.1 GCA_017614275.1 Clostridia bacterium
CTCTCCGGCATGAGCGACCTCGAGCAGATGGAGGACAACCTCTCCTTTATGAAGGGGTTCAACGGCTTTACGGACGAGGAGAGAGCGGTCGTCCAAAAGGCGCAGGAGGAACTGGCGAAGATCCCGGTCGTCCCTTGCACCAACTGCGACTACTGCGCGAAGGTGTGCCCCTCGAACATCGGTATCTCGGGCTCCTTCGCGGCGATCAACCTGCTCAAGCTGTACGACAGCCTGTCCGCTGCCAAGCGTTCCTACGGCTTCCTGGTCAGCGGACACGGGAAGGCCAAGGCCTCCGAGTGCATCCGATGCGGCGCCTGTGAAGAGGTCTGCCCGCAGCATATCGACATCCGCGCTCAGCTGGGGCAGGTGGCGGAAGCTTTGGAGTAAATCGAACACAAAAAATGAAAGCCGCCCGGCATGCGAACATGTCGAGCGGCTTTCCACGTTATTCTGCATTTATGGTGCAGACAGAGGACTTAGATGATGCCCAGCGGGATGAGGATGATGAGCAGAAGCGCATCGAGGCCCCACAGGCAGGCAAGGAATTTCTTCTGCGTGGCGCGCGGCTTGTCGTAGATGAGGTTCGCGGCCAGGAAGAAGGGGATGTACGTGGTGATGAACACCGGCAGGGCGCCCCACCATTTATAGACCCAGATGAAGGCCGGGGTGGAGGCCAGGAAGATCTCGAAGATGGAGAAGAACGCCGCGTTGCCGATGGCAAACAGGATGCGGTTGTTGATCCCCAGGATCTTCTTGTTCTTGTCTTCCGGCAACAGTTCCACCGACATGAACCCGGCGATCGAGAACATCAGGGACAGTTCCCAGGACACACCGACCAGCAGGATGAACGTGGTGCTCTCGGGCGATACATGCCAGAGGGCATAGCCGGAGAAGTGGCAGATGACGGCGTTCATGATCTCATAGAACCAGTGGACACCGTACAGGGCCAGGGCAGCGGCCATGGCATCGTACTTCTTGTGCTTCCACATCGGGATCCACACGCCGACGATGACCAGAGCCAGCAGGGTGATGAACGTCCAGTTGAAATTATCGGTCGTTCGCACCGCAGCTTTCGCAGCTTCCGCAGCAGCCATTGCGGCAGCGGAGCCGTCTCCAAACAGCATAGACTCTCACTCCTTTTGATTTCTTTTTCTATTTGTGAGACGACAGCAGGCTGCCGTCCCGTGAGACCTTGATGATCACATCCCGACATTCACTTCGTCCGCGTTCTTGGTGGTGACGCCGCAGATGGTGCAGACCCAGTACGTGTTGTCGGAGTTCGTGTAGCCCACGATGACCTCTTCCTTCTGATCGCCCGTGTTGTAGACGTCGTCCGCCGGGTCGGCGCTGAGCTTGTGGTCCATCGCGTACGCATGGGACTCCAGCAGCTCTCTGTCCTGGAAATTCAGGCCGCACTCGGGGCACTTGCAGAAGCGGCTCATGTCCATGACGATGGCGTTGCCGTCGTAGACCGCCACCCACTTGTGGTCGCACTTGGCCGTGGTGGAGGCCGTGGTGCCGGTGGTGCCGGTGGTGGACTGGGTCTTCGTGGCGGACGTGGTGGAGACGGGCTTGGTGGTCGTCAGCCGCTCAGACTTGATGACCCTGCCCTCCCGGATGTAGTACAGGTGGCCGTCGTAGACGTATTCGCCGGTGTACTTCAGGTTGACCTTGCCGTTCTCGATGAGCCAGGAACCGTAGTCGTTGGACGCGATGCCGTTGTATTTGAAGTTGACCACATCGTTCTCCACATACCACCAGCCGGTGTCGTTGCCGACGACGCCGGTGTAGCCCACGGTCTGCTCCAGGCCGGCATAGGACCGCCAGACACCGTTCTGGTCGCGATGGACCGTCAGCTGCTTCGTCACATAGGAGCGGGTGGTGAGCTCCGAGGGCTCCAGGCTGCCGGGCTTGGTAGTCAGGCGGCTCGTGGAGACGGTAGTGGAGACCTGGGCGTCATTGATCTTCCCGTGCGTGTTGTGGTACAGGAACCCGCCGATGAGCAGGGACGCCAGCAGCAGGCCGATGATGATGCCGATGGTCCGGTTCTTCTTTTTGGTCTTCTCTTCCTCCTCGGTCATGAAGTCCATGTCCGATTCGGGAGCGGGCTCGTAGTCGAGCTTCTCTTTTTCCTCGCGGGCCTTCTGCTCCGCCCGGGTCCACTCGTTGTCGGGGACCGTCTCGAACAGATCGGAAGTATGCTCTTCCGGCCGGGAGGCCTTGAGGATGATCTTTTTCGGTTTCTTCTCTGATGCCATGACAGACATCCTTTCCTAAAAGTGGCTGTTTTCAGTATAGCATAAATATGAAAATCTTCCAAAAGAACTCATTGACAACATACTCTATTTACGGTAGAATATCTCTCGTCGCAACACGACATGGACAATTAGCTCAGCTGGGAGAGCATCCGCTTGACGTGCGGAAGGTCACAGGTTCGAGTCCCGTATTGTCCACCAGGAAGAAAAGGTCCGGCATCACCGGATCTTTTCTTTTTTGCAGTTTTTCAAAGGTGTCCTGTTTTTTTAAGTTTCTTTTAGGTTTGTTCGAATATGATAAAGCCGCAACAGGAGAAGAAGAGACTGTTGTTGCAGGACTTTTAGAGAATGAAAGCTGCAAGTTTAATGTGTGAAATACCTAAAGGAGGATCAATCATGATCTGCAAAGCATGTGGCGAAGTAGTTCCCGATAACTCCCTTTACTGCCCGCAGTGCGGCGTCCCGCTGGACAAAGTGGATGCGGACCCGGCACCTGCTTCCGGCAACAACGGAAACTACAAAGCAACCAACAATGATCAGGAAGAGATGGCCTTCATCCAGAGCAGACTCAACTCCGGCCGGCTCTACGGCGTCATCTCCATCGTCTGCAGCATCCTCGGCCTCGGCTCGTTCGGCGCCCTGGACATCGTCGCCGTCATCTGCGGGTACCTCGGCCTCAAACAGCTGAAAGCGGTCCCGGACACCTATCCGGACAAACACACCGCGGTCACCCTGAACCGGGCCGGCATCATCTGCAGCGCCGGATTCATCATCCTGATCGGCCTGTTCGTCCTCATCGCGCTGCTCGCGTTCCCCTGGATCTTCGCGTCCATCGCCGGGTTCTTCGCGGGGCTGCTGATGATCTGACGAAGCAACTGTGACAATACGGAGGTAACTGAAATGCCGCGTTCGTTTTCCGAACACGTCGCTCGCGAAGGCGCTCTGACCCTGCGGGACTGGCTGAAGTCCCAGGTCATCCTGAGTACGATCACCCTGGTCGGGCTGCTCATCGGCCTGAAGCTCATCGGGATCGGACACTGGATCCTGGCGGCGCTCGCCATCACCGTCGTCGACCTGCTGCCCGTGCTGGGCCTGTCGGTCACGATGATCCCCTGGGCGTTCTATGAGCTGGTCTTCGCCAAAGACACCCGCACGGGACTCCTCATCTTCCTGCTGTTCGTGATCATCATGGTCTTGAAGCAGGTCCTGGACCCCTTCGTACGGAGCGCCTCTCTGGGCATCAGCCCCTGGGAGGAGATCGTCGCCAGCGTGGCGGGCTTCGTCCTCACCGGCATGAACGGCATCGGCCTCATCTTAGGGCCCGTCGTGTACATCGTCGGCAAGAAGGTCTATCGCACCTCGCACCCCGTGAACGAGGTGAACGGCCGCGGGAGCCGCGGGTATTTTGACCGGGGCTTTGGCCAAAGCGGGCAGGCGTCATCCGCGCCGCCTGCCGATTACGCGGACGCCATCGACATCACCAACGACGTCGAAGAGGTGCCCGATGAATAAATAAAAAGGACCATCCGCAAGGATGGTCCTTTTGCTGTCGGTTCAGGCGTTCGGAGCGGTGGTCTCCGCGGCGCTCTGTTCCGCTTCCACGATCCGCCGGGCCGTGTCCTGGCGGGTCTTCGCGGTCTGCAGGGCCGCCTCCAGGGCGGTGATGTCCTGCTGCTTCTGCGTCAGAGAAGCTTTGTAGTCTGCGACACGCTGGCGGTACTGGGCGACCGTATAGGTCTTCTCGCTGCCCGCGGTGCTGTAATAGACCTGGCAGAACTTGTTTCCGAGGCGGGTGTTGACGGCGGCTCCGGTCACGGTGTACTTGGTCCGGGTCATGTTGAAATAATGGCCGACTTTGGACCAGTTGGCATTGGAGTAATCCATGTATTCCGGATGCTCGTCCGCCACGGCCTTCTCGGCGTACCAGCTGTCGGCGGCGGTCTTCGCGTCGGCGAAGGTGCCGAGGTTCTCGGCGATCTTGTTGCCGTCGATGGTGAACTGCTTCGGTGTGGTCCGCAGGTCATAGTAGGCGTCGGCGTCCGCCTCCGCCATGGCCATCATGGTGTCTGTGACCACCAGCGGGGAGAGGCCCTGTTCGGCGCGCTTGTCGTTGACGGCGTCCAGCAGGTCCAGAGCGGCGTCCAGGTTGTCGAGGGACGTGGCGTCTCCGGCCGTGCCGTAGGCGATGAGATTCTTGTATTTCGCGTTGTCGAGGGCTTTCAGGGCGCCGGTGGAACCGTTGGCCTCGAAGAACCCGTACATGCCTTTCCGGCTCTGCGTCTGGGCTTCGGACAGCGCGGTCTTCGCGTCGGCCAGTTGCTGTTCGAGTGCGATGACTTCCGCATTGGCGGCTTCCAGTTCCCGTTCGGCGTCGGTTTTGGCAAAGCCGGGGACCAGGAGCGCGAGGGTGAGCAGGAGGGCGGTGAAAAGGGATACGATGATTTTTTTGCTGTTTCGCTTGTTCATACTGACTCCTTTCTTTTCTCCGAATAATACTATAATCTGTTTGCTTTTCTTTGACAAGTGTTTTTTGTAAGACTTAAACAAACGGGATAACTTTGATTTGGATAACTCTCACAAAGAAAAAAGCGGTCTCCATAAGGAGACCGCAAGATGTTGTGGTGTTATGAAGCGGCAGACGCATCGCCGTTTTCCATGCGTTTCCACAGGCCGACGACCACGAAGATCCCGACCAGAGAGATGAGCGTTTCGGGGATCATGTAGCTCGCGTTGTACGAGGCGGAATACGCGAAGACGGCGTTCCAGACCGTGTCGGGCGCGTATTCGGTCCAGATGGTGCAGCCGCTGATGAAGTGGCTGATGAACCGGATGACACAGACCAGGATGGTGCCGACGCCGGCCGCCACGAAGGGGTTCTGGATAACGCGCTTGAACAGGCTGCCGAAGCCGAGACAGGTGAAGGGGACCAGATAGTCCGCGAACACCAGGATGAGATAGGCGAGCACGCCCTGCACGTAACTGAAGTTGCCGATGCCGCCGACGAGGATCTGCAGGACGCCGTAGGCGAA
>JAGACE010000199.1 GCA_017614275.1 Clostridia bacterium
AACTCGCGCTGGATCTGCTCAGCCAGGGCCTGGTGGCAGATTCCCTGACCATGAACCTCGGCTACGCGAAGTCCGCCGGCGGGGCCTGGGTCCGGGGGACCGCCACGCTCGGCCGCACCGGCGCCACCAACTCCGCCCGGGCCATCCGGGAGGCCACGGTCGCGCTGTACGACGACATCGCCCTGTACGACAAACCTCTGCGGCGCATCGGGCTCAGCATGAACCGGGTCCGGGAAGAGGTCTGCCTGCAGTACAGCTTTTTTGAGGACCCGGCGGAACTGGAACGGGAACGGGCCCGGCAGCGGGCCATCCTGTACATCCGGGACCGCTACGGCAAGAACGCCATCTTTCAGGGGATGGACCTGCTGGACGGTGCCCGCACGCTGGAGCGGAACGCCCAGATCGGCGGGCACCGGGCATAGGTACCATGGGAAAGAGACCGAGTCACTCCATGGACCTCGTGCAGCGGGCCAAACAGTTCCTGCCGTTCGCCGCCCTCAAGGGATTCGAGTATGAACTGCAGGCCGCGGAGTTCCGGCCGGTGGAGAAAGTCGAATTCTCCGAAGACGCCGCCGAAGAACTGGACCGGAAGCTCCGCGCCGTCCGCCCCGGAGACATGGTGGACATCATCTATTACAAGAAGACGTCCCGGGGCGGGACCTGCCTTTCACGGACCGGCATGGTCTCGAACATCGACCCGGTCGACCGCTCCCTCACCGTCGTAAAAGAGCGCATTCCTTTTGCAGATTTGTATGACATCGAACACGCCGACACGTAAGAGCCGGCGTGTTGTTTTGTTGTATTGTATCAAGAATACAAATATCCGCAAAAAAAAACACTGTACAAACAAAAAAATCGTAGTATAATATGAACATTGTTGAATATTTTGTGAATAAAAAAGGAGAGGACAAAATATCATGGCTAACAAAACTGGCTACCCGTCTATCGACCGCCCCTGGGAAGAGTTCTATAAGTATGGCATTCCCAACAAACCGAATGACATGCCCTGGAACAAGTACCTGGTGGATGAGACCGCCATCGGTTCTCAGCCCCCGCAGGGACTGACCATGTACCAGCTGATCTACGATGTCAACAAAGACTATCCCGATCAGATCGCCCTGAACTATTTTGACAAGAAGACCACGTTCGGCGAACTGTTCCCCCGTATCGACGAGTGCGCCCGCGCTCTGACAGCCGCCGGCGTCAAGCAGAATGACTGCGTCATGGTCAGCCTGGTCGACATGCCGGAAGTCGTCTACTCGTTCTACGGTGCCGACAAGATCGGTGCCTCCATCAACCTCATCGACCCCCGTTCGGACGTCGAGACCCTGAAACACTACATCAATCAGGTCAACCCGAAGGTCTTCATCACCCTCGACCTCAACTACCCGCTGGTCAAAAAGGCCGTGGTCGGCACCAGCGTGGAAAAAGTCGTCATCGTCCGGATCGATGATTCCATGCCGGCTGCCATCAGCCTGGGTTACAAACTCAAGTCCCGCGGCCAGCATCCGAAGATCAAATACGGCAAAAGCGTCCTGACCTACAAGGACTTCATCGCCAGCGGCAAAGACGCTCCCGATGTGGAAGCCGATTTCGAGAAAGACGCCTGCCGCATCATCATCCATACCGGCGGCACGACCGGCCTGCCGAAGAGCGTTATGCTCTCGGATCAGATCTGCAACAACGTGGCCTGGAGTTACGGTTACATCGGTTTCCCGATCAAACGTCAGAACGTCTGGTACAACGAGCTGCCCCCGTTCATCATCTACAGCATGATGATCAGCGTGCATCTGCCGCTGTTCTACGGCGTCACCGTTGTCCTGAACCCCGAGTTCTCCGTCGAGAAATTCGCCAAGAACTTCACGAAGTATAAGCCGAACTATGCCGGCGGTGTCACCGAGCACTGGCGTCAGCTCATCCGTTCCCCGCTCATGAAGGACTTCGACATGTCCTTCCTGATCGCAGCGGTCATCGGCGGCGATGCCTGCCCGCGCGAAGACGAGATCGAGATCAACGAGTTCTTCAAGGCGCACGGCTGCAAATACCCGGTCATCAAGGGCTACGGTATGTCCGAGACCAGCGCCACTGTTGCCACGGAAACCTGCACGGCCAACCGTTACAAGACCGTCGGTATCCCGCTTCCGGTCCACGACATCAAGATCGTCGACCCGGACGACATCACCAAGGAACTGAAGTATGACCAGATCGGCGAACTCCTCGTCGGCGGCCCGAACGTCATGCTCGGCTATCTGGGCGACCAGGAAGCCACGGACGAAATGATCTTCACCGATGAGAAGGGCGAGCGCTGGCTGCGCACCAGCGATCTGGCCAAGATCTCCGAAGACGGTTTCCTGACCCATAAGGGCCGTCTGAGAAGGATCTATATCACCGATAACGGCGGCGACGCTGCAAAGATCTTCCCCTCCGTTCCGGAGAAAGAGATCCTGCGTCACGAAGACGTCGACGCGGTCTGCTGCGCCGGTCGTCTGAAGAAGGATTCTACGTTCTATGAGATCGTGGCCTTCGTCGTCAAGAAGAACGACCGTCCGGATGCGGAACTGGCCGAAGAACTGAAGAAACTCTGCGAAGAGAAAGTCCCGGGTTACATGCAGCCCGTCTCCTTCGAATTCATCGAGTCTCTGCCTCTGACCGAGGCCAACGGCAAGGTCGACTTCCTCCAGCTGGAAGAACGCGCCCGCGAACTCCAGCTCGCCGGAATCTAAAACCTGATACAGCAACAAAAAACCAGACCGTTTTGGTCTGGTTTTTTTGTGCTTGTGCCCTTCCGGGTCCAAATCCCCCGCTGGCAAACGAAAAAGACCCGGACCGTTGGTCCGAGTCTTTTTCGTTTGGCGGAGAAGGGGGGATTTGAACCCCCGCGACGTTCATCACGCCCTACTCCCTTAGCAGGGGAGCCCCTTCGGCCTCTTGGGTACTTCTCCGGGTCAAAGTCATAAGAACGATTCGATTGTCTGCGTTTGGAACGCTTTAACAGTTTACCATTTTTCCGATGCTGTGTAAAGAAAAAAAGGTGGCGGAGGGTGTGGGATTCGACACGTCTTTGCGTGGCAAAGCCGTACCGAGCTGCTGCCGCAGCTCCACTCGCTAAAAACAGTCCACCGGACTGTTTTCTTCACGCTCGTGCCTTTCCAGGTTCGAATCCTGCTCCCCCGCTGCACAAAGACGTTTGAAGTCAAAGCCTTCAAACGTCTTTTTTGGCGGAGGGTGTGGGATTCGAACCCACGTGACGTTGCCGCCTAACGGTTTTCAAGACCGCCCCGTTATGACCACTTCGGTAACCCTCCGCGTGCGTGCATTATGCTAACATATTTGAAAATGAGTGTCAATGAGAACGCATCATACGATGAGCGTGGCAGTGCTGCCGCCGGACGCCTGCTTGCGGACGTCGATCTTTCGGTCGATCCGCTGCTGCAGTTCCTCCACGTGGGAGATGATGCCGACCAGCCGATTCTCCTGTCCCAGTTCTTCCAGGGTCCGCAGCGCCTTTTCCAGAGACTCCGCGTCCAGACTGCCGAAGCCCTCGTCCACGAAGAGCGTGTCCAGCTGGACGCCGCCGGCCCGCTCCTGGATCAGATCGGACAGACCCAGCGCAAGGGCCAGCGCCGCGAGGAAGGATTCTCCGCCGGACAGGGTCTTGACCGACCGCCGCGATACATCGCCGTAATGGTCGATGACGTCGAGATTCAGCGCGTAGCCGGACCGCTTGTCCCCCGCTTCCATCTGCCGGGCCAGCTCGTACTGGCCGCCGGTCATGGCATAGAGCCGCCGGTTCGCGAGCGCCAGGACCTGGTCGAAATAGATGGCCTGGACATAGGTGTCGAGTTTCAGCTTTCCCTCAGAGGTCAGCTTGCCGTTGAACACGCTGTCGAGCTCGGCGAGCCAGCGCTGTTTCTCCCGCGCCGCCGCCAGGGCCTCCAGGGTCTTTCTTGCGTCTTCCAGCGCGGTCTGACCGGCGGAGAGGGTCCCGGTGAGCGCGATGACGTTCTGCTCCAGGGCTTTCCCCTGTTCGGTGAGCTCCGCGATTCTTTTGACGCGCGCCTCGGCCGCCGCCTTGTCGAACCCTTCCAGTTCGCCCGTCAGGCTCTCCTGCCGGGTCTCCAGTGTCAGTTTGCTGTTCTTTGCCTTGTCGAAGGCCTCCCGGGCTTCACGGAGCGCGGTCTCCAGCGCCGTCTGTTTCTGTTCGAGGCCTGCGAGCGCCTCGTCGGCCTGCTGCAGGGACGCGAACGGCAGTTTCTCCTGCGCCTCCCGCAACTCGGTCTCTCTGGACTCCCGCTGCCCTTCCAGACCGGCGACGGTTCTCGTCAGCTCCGTCAGCGCGGCGGCCCGGTCCTCTCCCGCCTTCTGCAGCTCAGGCAGAGTTTTGTTCAGTTCTTCCAGGCGATTCGCGTTCCGTTCCAGCGTTTCGCCCTGCGCCTTCAGGCTCTCGCGAAGCGCACGGTTCTCCTCGACCCGGGCTTTTACTGCGGCACGGGTGTCCTCTCCGAAGACGAGGTCGTGCGCGGTGCAGTCCTTCGTCAGCTGTTCTTCCTGCTGCGCGAGTGCGGACCGCAGTTCGGCCGCGGCCGTAGACGCCTCGTCCGCCGCGTCGCGGGCGGCTTCCTCCTCGGCTCTGGCCCGCTCCACGTCGGCCTTCTCCGGGGTGTTCTCCGGCAGGACGGCGCAGTGCGGGTGGCTCGTGGAGCCGCAGACCGGGCAGGGCTGTCCCTCGACCAGGTCGGCCGC
>JAGACE010000200.1 GCA_017614275.1 Clostridia bacterium
AGCCGTTCCAGGCGGGGCTTCTTCAGGCCGCAGAAGTCGAAGAAATAGGTGTCGAAGGCCTGATCGTACTCGGCCTCGCAGATCAGGAGGTCATACAGGACATAGGTGTCGCCGGCCTTCAGTTCCATGCCGTCGACTTCACGGCGCACGGTGAAGCGCCCTTTCTGCATGTCGACGTCAAAGATGGTGAAGCCGTCCCGGTCGGCCCGGGAGCCCCACAGTTCGATGAAGTGGCTGCCCGTCTTGCGGAAATAGGTGAAGGTGAACGAGTGGAAATTGCCGGGGATGCCGTAGGTGGTGTAGGCGTAGTCGCCCATCTGTCCCGCCTGCGTCTTCGTGAACCCGTTCCAGCTCACGAGTTTCGGAAGGCCCTTCGCCACATCGGTCTTCCGGTGCTCTTCCGTGATGGACCAGGACTGGAACCCGTTGGCGAAGAAGAACTCGTCGTCCGCGAAGGCGCGGGACGCCGTCAGTTCGACCTCGTTCATCGTGAGGTCTTTCTTAGCGGTCAGAGTCGCCTTCAGGAAGGTCTTCTCCTGCTCCAGCTCGACCGCGAAATACTCGTTTTCCCATTCGGTCGAGAAATAGCTGAGGCCTCCCGAGGTCAGCCTTGCGTTCAGGGTGAAATCATACATAAGTCCTGCTCCTTTCTCATTCTTGGAACTCGTTCACTTCTTCCGCGAGGGTCTCCCACGCGTCCATCGTCGCCTCCAGCTCCGCGTTCAGATCCGCGAGCCGGTTCGTGCATTCTGTCATTTTCTCAAAGTCTGTGGACAGGGACTCGTCGTCCAGTTCCGCGGTCACCGCCTCGATCTGTGCTTCCAGTTCGGCGATGCGCTGTTCCGCCTTCCGCAGAGCAGTCTTCTTTTTCGTGCGTTCCGAGCGCTGCCGTTTCTGTTCTTGATAGGACAGTCCGCCGGCGCCCATCTGTTTCTCCGGTTTTTCCGGGGTCTCCGGCCCGGCCGTGCCGCGCCGTTCCAGCTCCCGCAGGTAGGCGTCGTAATCGCCCTCGAACACCTCCGCCCCGGAGGGCTTCAGTTCGATGATCCTGTCCGCCAGCCGGTTGATGAAATACCGGTCGTGGGAGATGATGAACAGGGTCCCCTCGTACCCGGCGAGCGCCTCTTCCAGGGCCGCCATCGAGTAGAGGTCCAGGTGGTTCGTGGGCTCGTCCAGCAGGAGGAAATTGCAGTGCCGGAGCATGAGCCGGCAGAGGGCGACTTTCGCCCGTTCCCCGCCGCTGAGGGTCTCGATCTGCTCGAACACGGCGTCTCCCCGGAAGCCGAAGATGGCCAGGGCCGACCGCACTTCCGTGTCGGTCATCCGCGGATACATGTCGTGGACCTCCTCCAGGACCGTCTTGTTCATGGAGAGGTTCATCTGGTGCTGGTCGAAATAACCGGTGGTCACCCCGACGCCGAAGCGGACGCCCCGGACCCGTTTCAGGATCTGTTTGACCAGGGTAGTCTTGCCGATGCCGTTGTCGCCGATGAGGAAGACGCGCTCTCCCCGGCGGAGCTGAAAACTGACGTTCTCGTAGAGGGTCTTCCCCGGGAACACCATGGAGAGGTCCGAGACCTCCAGGACTTCTTCCCCGCTGATGCTGTCCGGCGCGAAGAAGAAGGAAAAATCGTAGTTCTCGTATTCCGGCTTCTCCAGGTCCTTCGTCAGCCGGTCGATCTGTTTCTGTTTGCTCTCCGCGGTGCGGATGTTCCGCTCGCGGTTCCAGCGTTTCTGCTGTTCGATGATCCCCTCGATGCGGTGGACCTCCGCCATCGTGTTGTCGTAGTTCCTCTGGAGCGATTTATCCCGCTCCGCCTTGAGTTCCATGTGGCGGCTGTAGTTGCCGTCCGTCACATAGAGCTTCTTCAGAGAGATCTCCGCGATGCGGCTGCAGACCTTGTCCAGGAAATACCGGTCGTGGGAGATGACGATGGTGGTCACGTTGCTGGAGCGGATGAAGTTCTCCAGCCACCCCACCGAGCGGATGTCCAGGTGGTTCGTCGGCTCGTCGAGGAGCATGAGGTCCGGCTTCTGCAGCAGGAGCTTCGCGAGGCCGATCTTCGACTTCTGTCCGCCGGACAGACTGCGCACCGGCAGTTCCTGCTCCGCCTAGGTGAACCCGAGGCCGGTCTGGACGGACCGGGTCAGGTTGCGGTACGTCAGTCCGTCGCCCGCCTCATAGGCCGCGAGGACCTCCTCCTGCCGGGCGATGAGCGCCGCGTCCCCCGCCCGCTCCCCGG
The DNA here is from genome assembly GCA_017614275.1 of Clostridia bacterium. GTDB lineage: Bacteria > Bacillota > Clostridia > Oscillospirales > Acutalibacteraceae > RUG420. Next base: position 2,244 of record JAGACE010000200.1, read on the forward strand.
ACAGCTGCCGCCGCAGGTCTTCCAGCTCCGCCTCCATCTCGAACAGATGGGAGAAGACCAGAAGGGTCTCCTCATAGGTGGTGCGGTCGGAGTCCGCGCAGACGTGCTGCTCCAGGTAGCCGAGCGTCAGGAAGGGCGAGCGGATGACCGCCCCTTCGTCCGGCTCCTCCTCTCCGGTGATGAGGTGGAACAGGGTGGTCTTGCCGGTGCCGTTGGCGCCGATGAGGCCGACGATGTCCCCTTTCTCCACCGAGAGGTTGAGGTGTTCGAAGAGCAGATGGTCCCCGAACGACTTCGATAGATTGCTGATGTTCAGTATCATGGTCGTGTATTTTCCAAAACTTGTTTCCTTTTGACGGAATGGTGTTATAATATCTGTACCCAAAGGGAGGTGCGCTCATGTCCGACACAAAAAAACGCCGGAACATGCTGCTGACGGTCCTGGAAGTCCTGTTCGCGCTGATCTTCCTCTTTGCTGTGTTCCAGGCCGGCCGCATTCTTTACAGTTACCACGAAGGCGATTCGTTCTATGAAGACTCGCAGGACCAGTTCCTGACCGAGACAGACACGCCTGCCTCCGAAGGAGGCGTCGGGCCGGAGGCCCTCGGCTTCCAGGTGGACCTCGCGGGGCTGCAGAAAGTGAACCCGGATGTCAAAGGCTGGATCTACATCCCCGACACCGCGGTCTCCTACCCCCTGCTCTGGTCCAAGAGCGACAACACCTATCTGCGCACCACTTACACCGGCGAACACAGCGTGTTCGGGAGCATCTTCTTCTCCCACCAGTGCTCTCCGGAGCTGACCGACCAGCACACGATCATCTACGGCCACAACACGAAGAACGGCTCCATGTTCGGCGGCCTCAAGGAATACAAAAAGAAAGACTACTTCTACGCGCACCCCTATGTCTATCTGATCATGAAGGGGACCACCTATCAGTACAGGGTCGTCTCCTGCTTCACGGCCAACACGTCGGACGACGTGTACATCCTCTCGTTCGCGAAGAACACCGACTTCCAGAAGTGGATCGCCAAGCTGGTGGTCCAGAGCGATGTGGACCCCGGCACGGTGGCCATCACCGGGATGGAACAGGTTTTGACCCTGTCCACCTGCACGTCCCGTACCAAGACGGAGCGGTTCGTGGTCAACGCGATCCAGGTCAGTTCCTGGCCTAACACATTTTAACACGGAGGCCCCCATGTCAACAACCGTTTTGCTCAGTATAACCGCGGCTCTTCTCCTATCCTATCTCATTGGGTCGCTGCAGCCTTCCTTCCTGCTCGGAAAGGCCATCAAGCACGTCGATATCCGCGATTACGGCAGCGGCAACTCCGGCGCCACGAACGCCATCCGCGTGTTCGGATTCAAGTTCGGCATGGTCTGCCTGCTCATCGACGCCGCCAAAGGCGCCCTGGTCATCCTGGCCGTCAAACTCCTGCTGGGTCCGGAGGTCCTCGGGAGCGTCGGCGCCGCCGTCCTGCTGCAGCTCGTCTGCGGCCTCTGCGTCATCCTGGGGCACAACCACCCCTTCTACATGCATTTCCGGGGCGGCAAGGGCGTGGCCGCCTCCATCGGCATCCTGCTGATGATCGACTGGCGGCTGGTACTCATCGCCGGCATCCCGGCGCTGCTCCTCCTGGTCCTCACCCGCATCATGAGCGTGGCCTCTCTGACCTTTGAGACACTCTGCTTCGCGGGTCTGGCCGTCCTCTGCTTCCACATGGAGTTCTATTACGGCATCCTGCTGGCGGCGTTCTGCTACCCTCTCATCTCCTTCTGGCGTCACCGTGCGAACCTCGTCCGGCTCGCCCACGGCGAGGAGTCCCGGCTCTGGGGCAAGGGCAGCAGGAACAGCGGCCCTGTCCCGAAGGACGACTACGAAGAGGCCATGGAAAAGCTCGATGAACAGAGCGGCGTAGACCTGCACCACTCCAGGTGAACCGCAAAAGCAAAGACCTCCCGGACGGGAGGTCTTTTTCTTATGTCTGCGGGCCTTTCGGCTCGTCGAAGTTGAGCTTGTCCCTGATGATCTTCCGCATGAAGAAGAGGCAGGTGGCCAGGGACATGAGTTCCGCGATGGGGAAGCTCCACCAGACGGCGGTCAGCTTCCCGGTCAGGGACAGCAGATAGGCGGCCGGCAGGAGCACGACCATCTGCCGCATGATGGACACGATCATGCTGTAGACGCCGTTGCCCAGCGCCTGGAAGGACGAGGACATCATGATACAGGCGCCGGCCCCGAGGAAGGTCAGGGCGATGATCCGCAGCGCCGGGATGCCGATGGCCAGCATGTCGGGCGACGCGTCGTAGAAGCGCAGCAGCGGTCCCGGGATGGTCTCGAACAGCGTGAAGCCGACGAGCATGATGAGGACCGCGTACAGCATCGCGTACTTGATGGTCTCGATCACGCGCTCCCGGTTGCGGGCCCCGTAGTTGTAGGCCACGATGGGCACCATGCCGTTGTTGATGCCGAAGACCGGCATGAAGATAAAGCTCTGGAGCTTGAAATACGCGCCGAAGACGGCGGCCGCCGTGGAGGTGAACGCCATCAGGATCCAGTTGAATCCGAACACCATGACGGACCCGATGGCCGACATGATGATGGACGGCAGACCGACCGCGTAGATGCGTCGGACGATGGCCGCCCGCAGCGGCATGTATCTCACGCTCAGCGTGATCTCCTTGTTGAACTTCAGATTGAAGAACAGGGCGAGGCCGGCCGCGATGATCTGACCGAAGACCGTGGCGATGGCGGCGCCTTTGACGCCCAGCCGCGGTGCCCCGAGCAGTCCGAAGATGAGGATGGGGTCCACGATGCAGTTGATGATGGCGCCGGTGGCCTGGGTGATCATGCTGTAGAAGGTCTTCCCGGTGGACAGCAGGATCCGCTCCAGGCAGATCTGCGCCAGCATGCCGAAGGAGAAGATGAGCACGGTCTTCATGTAGTCGATGCCGTACTGCGTGATGTTCTCCGAGGCTTTCTGCGCGCGGAAGAAGGGTTCCGTCAGCGTGAAGGCCGCCGCCAGGAAAAACAGATACGTGATCGCGTACAGGATGAACGCGTTGTTGGCGGCCCGGTTCGCGGCCTCGAAATTCCGCTCGCCGAGGCTCTTGGAGACCAGGGCCGAGAAACCGACGCCGGTGCCGATGGCGATGGCGATCATCAGGTTCTGCATGGAGAAGGCCAGCGAGACCGCCGTCAGCGCGTCTTCCTCGATCCGGGCGACGAACAGGCTGTCCACGATGTTGTACATCGCCTGCACCAGCATGGAGATGACCATGGGCAGCGAGGTCTTGATGAGCAGCGGCTGGATTGGGTCAGTCCCCATCCGGTTCGGCGGCAGGGTCCTGGCTTGAGGTTCTGCCACTTATGCCTCACCCCCAAACCGTACCCGGGCGATGTGCTCCAGCATGTCCGTGACGGGCTCCAGCCCCAGATCGGTGTTCATGAGGAGGTCGTAGTTCGCCCAGTCGCCCCATTTGTAGGACGTGAAGAAGCGATAGTAGTCGGCGCGGGCCTTGTCCGCGCTCTTCAGTTTCTGTGCGGTCATGGAATCCGCGTCCCGGTAGACGTTGACGATGCGGTCGATGCGCTTCTCCGGGCTGCCGTACAGGAAGACCCGCAAAAGGTCCTCCCGCTCCCGCAGGATGTAGTCCGCGCAGCTGCCGACCACGACCATGGGACCCTGATCTGCCAGCGCGTCGACCACGCGGGTCTTGGACAGGAACACCTGTTCCTCCAGCGGGTTCGTATGGG
>JAGACE010000201.1 GCA_017614275.1 Clostridia bacterium
CAACAAAAGCTACGTCGTTTACAATCACGATGTTCCTCTTGGAATTGAAGCAGAATATCGTCCACCGTTCGATTCCAGCCTGCCAAAAAAAAGAAGAGAGCCCGAGGGCTCTCTTCTTTTTCTTTTTGGTGGAGATGAGGGGAATCGAACCCCTGTCCGAGCTGTCCTCCATAACACTTTCTACGAGCGTAGCCGGTCTATTGAGGTTCCCGCGGGCAGGCGCCGGTCGGCAGGCTCGAGCCTTTGGTAGTTCCTGGGTCATGACACGGAGGGGAACGCCGCCGTGTTCACGTTCACCGCTGAAATGACACCGTCCCCGGGCCGCGGTCCTCCCGGTTCCGATGCAGGCTTACTTACGCAGCCTGAAGTTCGTAATTAGAGTTGTCGTTTATTTTAGACAATTTGAGGCTTTTACGAGATTCCTCAGCTCGGCTCGCTTATGGTACTTCCAGACCCCCGTCGAAATCCTTTCATCCCCTCGTCACTTCTCCACTCCCCACGCCTGCGTTCCTCGGCGCGGGGGCCCCAAAAGAAACTGGCGACTGTCTGCTCTGTTTTCCTTCTTCCCCAAAAAGCGTTCACTTCAAGTAAGCTCCGCTTTTCGGGGACCCCAGAGTGACCAGAAGTGTTTTTTCTTCAGTTCCTTGCCCGCAGTTCTCTTGCGGCTTCGCGTTCGGCGTCTTTGCGGGCGATGGTCTCGCGTTTGTCGTACGTCTTTTTGCCCTTGCACAGGCCGACCTGGATCTTCAGCCGTCCCCGGTTGAAGTACGCGGACAGCGGGATGAGCGTCAGGCCCTGCTGCTTCAGGGTGCCGTACAGCCGGTCGATCTCCCGCTTGTGCATCAGGAGCCGGCGCTTGCGCATCGGGTCCCGGTTGAAGATGTTCCCGAACTCGTACGGGCTGATGTGCATCCCGTTGACGAAGAGTTCGCCGCCCTCGATGCTGCACCAGGCGTCCTTTAAGTTGATCTTGCCCTGCCGGACGGACTTGACTTCGGTGCCGAAGAGTTCGATGCCGGCTTCAAAGCTCTCCAGGACGAAGTAGTCGTGGTAGGCTTTTTTGTTCCGGGCGACGGTCTGAAGACCGTTGTCTTTTTTGTCGCTCAAATCTCTCGCCGCCCTTCCATGGCGCGCGCCAGGGTGGTCTCGTCGGCGTATTCCAGGTTCGCGCCCACCGGCACGCCGTAGGCGAGGCGGGTGGTGCGGATGCCCATGGGTTTCAGGAGCCGCGACAGGTACATCGCCGTGGCTTCGCCCTCCACCGTGGGGTTGGTGGCCATGATGACCTCCTGCACGCCGTCCAGCCGGTCCAGCAGCTCCTTGATGGTCAGCTGGTCCGGGCCGATGCCGCTCATGGGCGAGATGGCGCCGTGCAGCACGTGGTATGTGCCCTTGTATTCGTGGGTCCGCTCGAAGGCGTCCACGTCCCGCGGGTCCTCCACGACACAGATGACCGTGCGGTCCCGCGCCTCGTTGCGGCAGATGGAGCAGAGCTCCTCTTCCGTCAGGTTGCAGCACTGTTTGCAGTGGTGGATCTTTTCCCGGGCGCCCACGATGGCGTCCGCGAACTTCTGCGCGTCCTGTTCCGGCATGTTCAGCACATAGAACGCCATGCGCTGGGCGCTCTTGTGCCCGATGCCCGGGATGCGCTCGAACTGTTCCACCAGCGCGTCCAGCGCGCCGACATTATAACTCATGGGTCTCCTTTACAGCAGGCCGTTCAGACCGGGGATGTTCATGCCGCCGGTGGCGCCGTCCATCGCTTTTTCCATGGCTTCCGCCGCCTTGCGGTTGGCCTCGTTGAGCGCCGCGAGGAGAAGGTCCTCCAGCATCTCGACCTCTTCCGGGTCCAGGACCTCGGGGTCGATGTGTACGTTCTTCACTTCATGGGCGCCGTTGACGGCCACTTCCACGACTCCGCCGCCGGCGGACGCAGTGAACTCGGTGGCAGCCACTTCGGCCTGCTTCTGTTCCATCTCTTCCTGCATCTTCTGGATCTGCTTCATCATGTTGGCCTGGTTGCCGCCCATGCCGGTCTTCGGTACGTTTGCTTTCATTGAGTGTTACTCCTCTACTTCGAATTTGACGCCAAGGTCATCTAATTTGATCAGGAAATCGTCCAGCGGATCCTCCTCGCGGGTCTCGTCCGCGGGGTCCGGGGGCGATGTGTCTTTGGGTGTTTCCGGCTCTGCCGGGGCCTCCGGCTCCGCGCCGATGCCGCCCAGGAGTTCCTGGTCGGCAAAGGAGAAGCCGACGGATTCATTCAGTTCCGGATACAGATCCGCGCCGGACACCGGGGTTTCCTCCGGAGGCGGGACCGGGTCGTCCGCGACGAGTTCGTCCTCCTCATCCTCGAGGGCGTCGCGCACCTCGTCGATGTTCGGGAGGGAGAAGGTCGTGGGCCGGGCTTCGTCGTCCACCTCGTCCGGGAGCCGCAGCCCGCCGCCCAGCGTGTTGTAGGTGGGGGCCGTGTCGGAGGAGAAGCCCTCTTCCGCCGTCACGGGGCCGTTGGGTTCTTCCGCGGACTCGTCCGCCACCTTGACGTCGGAGTCGTCTTCCTCCGGCGCCGCCTCGGCCAGCCGTTCCTCGGAGAGCTTGACCTCATACAGGTCCTCTGCCACCATCTCGGGCAGCTTTTTACGCTCCGGCTTGTGGTAGTCCGGGCTGGGGTTCGCCAGGTCCGCGGGCACGCTGTCCGGATCCTCCGGCTCGACGTCCGCGGGTTCCGTGGCGGGGACCTCCTTGTCGAAGGACAGGATGTCGTTCTCGTCGACCAGCCGCGGGGTCAGAGCCTCGCCCAGGACCTTGCGGGTGGCTTCCCGGATGGCGTCTTTATGGGTCTCCTGGTCGATGACGGCCTTGAACAGGAAGTTCGTCGTGGACACGAGGAGGGTCTGACCGCGTTTCATGGCGCGGGCGTCCGACATGCACCCGATGAGGGGCTTGTCGATGGCCGTGGCCTCACGGATGATGGAGTTCCAGATGGCGTCCGGCAGCGGGCCGTCCTCATAGGA
>JAGACE010000202.1 GCA_017614275.1 Clostridia bacterium
AGGAGAAGTCCGTCTTCGGGAAGTCTTCATGGGCCAGCATGGCGATGAACATGGTCGGCACTCCGTGGAACGCCGTGATGTGCTCATTGTGGATGCAGGACAGGGACGACTTCGGGGAGAAGTACGGGATGGGCAGGATGGTGCCGCCGTGGGTCCTGGTGGCCGTCATGGCCAGGACCATGCCGAAGCAGTGGAACATCGGGACCTGGATCATCATGCGGTCCGCGGTGGACAGATCCATGCCGTCGCCGATGGTCTTGCCGTCGTTGACGATGTTGTAGTGGGTCAGCATGACGCCCTTCGGGAACCCGGTGGTGCCCGAGGTGTACTGCATGTTGCAGACGTCGTTGACGTCGATGGCGGCCTGCATGCGGCGGATCTCCTCGATGGGAGTCTGGTCCGCGTAGGTCAGGGCCTCTTCCCAGGTCAGCGCGCCGGGCATGCGGAAGCCGACGGAGATGACGTTCCGAAGGAAGGGCAGGCGCTTCGCGTGCAGCGGCTCGCCGGCCTTGTGGTCCTTCAGTTCCGGGCAGAGTTCATTCATGATCTCCACGTAGTTGGAGTCCCGGTAGCCGTCGATCATGACGAGCGTATGGGTGTCCGACTGACGGAGCAGGTACTCCGCCTCGTGGATCTTGTAAGCGGTGTTCATGGTGACGAGGACCGCGCCTATTTTCGTGGCTGCCCAGAAGGTCAGGAACCAGGCGGGCACGTTGGTGGCCCAGATGGTCACCTTGCTGCCTGCCCGTACGCCGAGGGACACGAGGGCCCGGGCGAACTCGTCCACGTCGTCCCGGAACTGCGCGTAGGTGCGCGTGTAGTCCAAAGTGGTGAACTTGATGGCGGTCTGGTCGGGGAATTCCTCGACCATCTTGTCGAGGACTTCGGGGAAGGTCTTGTCGATGAGCTTCTCCTTCTCCCAGACATATTTGCCGGTGTGCGATTTGTTCCACTGCAGGGTCTTGAGATTGTACCGGGTGGGCCGGTACCGTCGCATGCAGCTCTTGAAGTGGGTCAGGATGATCTCGATGTCATCGATGCCCTCCATCCACGCGGGATCCCACTGTAAGGAGAGGAACCCGTCGTAGTTGACGGAGCGCAGCGCGTTCATGAGTTCCTTTAAGGGTAAATCGCCTTCGCCCACGAGTTCCGGGACGAGGTCGTCCCCCGCCTTGCGGTAGTCGTGGATGTGGACGTGCCGGACGTAGGCGCCGAGGTTCGTGATGGAGGTCTCCGCGTCTTCTTCCGCCAGCGCGCAGGTGGCGTACATGTTCCAGTTAGCCGCGAGGACCTGGTCGTCGGCAAATTCGTTGAGGAGCTCCCGGAGGGCGCCGGTATCCGCGTAGGTGCCGACGGTCTCCACCAGGATGGTGACCGGGAAGTCGTCCGCCATCTCCAGAAGGATGGACAGGGCCTCCACGTTCGTCTCATGGTCCGAAGACGCGGTGTGGACGCTGATGTTCGGGATGCCGAGGTTCACCGCCACTTCCATGCACTCCGTGAACTCGGACAGGAAGTCCGCGTCCGTGAAGTCCGTGACCGTGTCGACGCAGGGGATGGTGAGCCCCTGGTTCTGCAGGTGCCGGCGGGTGGCAGAGGCGTATTCGGGGTTCGTCGGTGTGGACTTGCCCCGGAAGAGGGGCGCCTCGAGGTCGTAGAGCTCGATGCCCTTCATACCGGTGTCCTGCGCGACCTGGCAGAACTCGTTCCAGTCGAGGGCGTCCCAGTTTTGGATCGAAAAAGAGAGTTTCAAAATACGACCTCCTGCTTACGCTTCGTCGTAGACGATCTTGTTCAGTGCGCTGATGTAGGCGCGGATGGACGCGCCGATGATGTCGGTGGAGATGCCGCTGCCGGAGTAGATCTTGCCGTCCGCGCGGAGTTTGACGAGGGCGGAGCCCATGGCGTCCTGGCCCTCGGTGACGGTCTGGATCTGGAAGTCGTCCAGCTCGTAGTGGTGGCCGATGATCTGCTCGATGGCATTGAACGCCGCGTCGATGGGACCGTCGCCCACGCCGACGCCCCGGACCTGCTCGCCGTTGCGCTCCAGAAGCAAGTTCGCGGTGGCGTTGATGATGTTGCCGGAGTTGATGACATAGTTGACGATGCGGTAGCTCGAGGGCACCTGCATCGCCGTGGAGGCGATGATGGCGTCGAGCTCTCTCGTGCCGACGAAATGTTTCTTGTTGGCGACCCGCAGGAAGGCCTCATAGACCTTCGCGTTGTCCTCTTCGGACAGGTCGTATCCCATCTGCTGGGTGACCTTGATGACCTCGGAGATGTCGTCGTTCGCGTCGAGGGTGACGCCGGGCATATCGCCGAGGGCCACGTCGCGGAAGGAGGACTCGGAGGGCTGCGCCGGCTTCAGGATGCGTTCCAGGTTGCCGATGGTGCGCTGCAGGTCCGTGGTCTTCATGTATGCGTCGATGTCCATGTCGGGGCCTTTTTTCTGCACCAGAGTGGCGATCTGCTCCAGCGTGGGATACCCCGCCGGGACAGCTGTCACCTTGACCCCTTTGGCTCCCGCGCCGAGCGCGGCGGCCGCGCAGGCGATGCCCATGCCCATCTCGTCGGAGACCTGGACGTAGAGTTCCGTACCGTCCATCGCCGGGACGTTCTCAAAGATACCGGCGACGAAGGCGGCGAACTCGTCCGGCAGGAAGATGCCGGCGGTGTCGCACAGGGTGATCCGGCCGGCGCCGTTCGCGATGGCGGTGTCGACGGCTTTGTAAAGGAAGTCTGTCTCCGCCCGGGTGGCGTCGACCGCAGAGAACTCCACTGTTTCGCAGAAGAAGCGGCAGAGCTTCACCTGTTCGGCGATGAGTTCCAGCATGGCCGGAGCCTTTTTATGGCAGGTGTATTCCATCTGCACGGTGGAGACGGGAACAAGGAGGTCCAGCTGAGGATGCCGGGCGCTGCGGATGCTCTCCCAGGTCTCCTCGATGGTGCCGCAGCCGATCTCCACGGCGGCGGACAGAGTGGTGCTGACCATGCTGGCGATGGTCTTGTTGGACAGCTGGTCCGCCTTGGCGGTCCCGATGGGGGACAATTCGATGGCATCCAATTTGAGCCGATCGAGGGTGCGGGCGATCTCCAGCTTCTCTTTGAAGGACAGCTCCGCCGCGGCGCGGGTGCCGGGCTCTCTGAGCGTCATATCGATGATCTTGATGGTGTTCATAGTATCGTCTCCTTGTTCCTGACGAGTTGGTTTTCCTGATTCTCGGAAATTAAATTGTGCAAAATATTCTTTTGCTTCATGTAATTTCCGGAGACAGAGCGTGCCATTATTATAGTCTTTTTAAAAATAAATGCAAGCCCTTTTTTGCCTTTGCTTTGTTTGCACAAAAAAAGAGCCGGTCCGAAGACCGGCTCGAAAACGAGTCGTTTTACATGAAGTTCGTGACCAGCGTCAGGATGCGCAGCGCGAAGAGGACGAAGATGACCCACATGATGGGAGAGACATCTTTGACCTTGCCGCAGCAGACCTTGACGATGACCCAGGACATGACGCCGAACATGATGCCGTTGGCGATGGAATAGGTCAGCGGCATGGCGGCGATGGCCAGGAAGCCGCCGATGGCGTCGGCCGCGTCGCCTTCGAACTTCATCTTGGTGACGGAGCTCATCATGAGCATGCCGACATAGATGAGAGCGGCAGAGGTGGCAAACGTGGGGATGGCCAGGAAGATCGGCGCCAGGAACAGCGCCAGCAGGAACAGCGTGCCGGTGGTGGCGGAGGTCAGGCCCGTTCTGCCGCCTGCCGCGACGCCCGCGGAGGATTCCACGAAAGACGTGACGGTGGAGGTGCCGAGCAGGGCGCCGACCGTGGTGCCGACCGCGTCGGACATGAGGACACGGCCCGCTCTCGGGAGAGTGCCGTCCTCGTTCAGAAGGTTGGCTTTGTCCGCGACGCCGACGACGGTACCGACCGTGTCGAACAGGTCGACGAACAGGAAGCTGAACACGATGGCGACGAACTGGATGATATGCTGTCCGGCCCACGAGAAGTTCAGATGGAACGCGGTGTTCTTGATGCCGTCCAGATGCAGGCCGTCCGCGAAGGACGGGAACATGCTGAGGCCGTCATACCAGCCGGTCAGCTGGGCGATCATACCGAGGGCCCAGGTGCCGAGGATGCCGATCATGATGGCGCCGGTGATCTGATAGTGCTGCAGGATGACGATGATCATCAGGCCGATGAGGCACAGCACCACTTCGGGGCTCGAGAAGGAGCCGAGGCCGAGGAGCGTGCTCTCGTCCGCGATGACGATGCCCGCGCCCTTCATGCCGATGATGGTGATGAACAGGCCGATGCCCGCGGTGATGCCGAACTTCAGGTTCTGCGGGATGCCGTTGACGATGGCTTCCCTGAACTTGAAGAAGGACATGAGGATGAAGATGATACCTTCCACAAAGACCGCCGTCAGGGCGATGGTCCACGGGTCCGGCACATCCTTCAGTTCGCTGAGACAGACGGTGAACGCGAAGTACGCGTTCAGGCCGAGGCCGGCAGACAGCGCGATGGGATAGTTCGCCAGGAACGCCATCAGGAAGGTGGCCAGGGCGGACGCCAGCGCGGTTGCCACGAAGACGCCGTTGGCGTCCATGACGTTGCCGAGGATGCTCGGGTTGACCGCCAGGATGTACGCCATGGCAAGGAACGTCGTGATACCGGCGATGATCTCGGTCTTCAC
>JAGACE010000203.1 GCA_017614275.1 Clostridia bacterium
CCAACGGTCTCAACGAGCCGCACATGAGGAAGCGGAAACGTCTGGAGATCGCCGGCATGTTCGGTCTGTTCCAGGCGGCCATGCCCATGATCGGATGGCTCTGCGTCCATACGGTCGTCAACTTTTTTTCCGCGTTTCAGAAGGTCACACCGTGGATCGCTCTGGTCCTGCTCGGATTCATCGGCGGAAAAATGATCAAAGACGGCGTGGGCGGGGAGGCGCCGGAAGAGTATCAGGGCCTCGGGTTCGGACTGCTGGTCGTCCAGTCGGTGGCCACCTCCATCGACGCGCTCTCCGTAGGCTTCTCCATCGCGAACTACCATGTTTCTATGGCGCTCGCGGAGTCTCTCATCATCGGCATCGTCACGTTCGGCATCTGTATCGCCGGCCTGCTCATCGGTCGGAAAGCCGGCACGAAACTGTCCGGGAAAGCGCAGATCCTGGGAGGCTGCATCCTCATCCTGCTCGGACTTGAGATCTGCATCACCGGTGTGCTGGGCAAATGACATACACACGAAGAAAAAGGACCCCGTCGACGGGGTCCTTTCCTGGTGCACCTGACAGGACTTGAACCTGCACGCCTCGCGGCACCAGATCCTAAATCTGACGTGTCTGCCAATTCCACCACAGGTGCGAATGTGAGTATTATTATCCGTTTTTTGAAGGGAAAAGTCAATGCGGTTGAAAGTACGAATTGATGGACTATCGGGGCGAAACGTGGTAAACTGAAACTTGATGAATCCCCACGAAAGGAAATGGGCATATGCCGGGACGTGCAGACTCAAAACTGAAAACACTGTACCTCATGGACATCCTGCGGGAGAAGACCGATGAGGATCATCCGATGTCGGCGGCAGACATCTGCCAGGAACTGGATGACCGGGGCGTGGCCGCGGAGCGAAAATCCATCTACGCCAACCTGGAAGTGCTGCGCCAGTACAATCTCGACGTCGTCAAGACGTCTACGCCGAAAAAGGGCTTCTTCCTGGGAGACCGGGAGTTCGAGCCGGTGGAACTGCGTCTGATCACAGACGCCATCCAGTCGGCCAGCTTCATCTCACAGGCGAACAGCCGGAAGCTCATCTCCAAGTTCGAGAAGAACCTGAGCATCTATCAGCGGGAGAACTTCCGCAAGCAGGTATACATCGACAAGCGGAACAAGACGGACAACGACGCCATCTATTACCGCATCAACGAACTGGCGGAGGCCATCGACAAGAAGTGCCGCGCGAAGGTCACCTATGAACGCCGCCGGCTGGAAGAGGGGTCCGCGGTCCGCAACGAGACACGCATCATGACCGTGTCGCCCTATGCCATGGTCTGGCTCAACGACCACTATTATCTCATCTGCAACAACGCCAAATACGACAACCTGATGCATCTGCGCATCGAACGGATCAAACGGGTCGATGTGCTTGAGCAGGAGCCGGTCCGTCCGGTCTCGGAAGTCTCCGAATACAAGGGGAGCTTTGACACCGCGGACTACAGCGCGAAGATCTTCGAGGGCTTCTCCGGGACCGTCGAAGTCGTGGAACTGCGCTGCGCCAACGAACTCTACGACACCATCGCCGACCTGTTCGGCAGCAAGGTGGCCATCATCGGCGCCGACGAGGACACCTTCACCGTCCGGGTCCAGGTCGCCACCAGCGAAGGGTTCATCGGCTGGGTCCTGAAGTTCGGGACGAAGATGCAGGTCGTCTGGCCGAGCCACATCCGCGACGCGGTCCGGGAGACCGCCGAGGCCGTGGCGAAGCAATATCAGATCTGAGCGATGAAAACGAATCATCAGCTGGAACTGGATTCCGTACTCGCGGGCCTCCCGGAGGGGACCCGCCCGAGGCTGCTGCTCCACAGCTGCTGCGGCCCCTGTTCCAGTTATGTCCTGGAATACCTGGTGCCGCACTTTCAGATCACGGTCCTCTACTACAACCCATGCATCGCCCCGGAAGCGGAGTACGCGCACCGGAAAGCGGTGCAGCTCGACCTCATCGAGCGCATGAACGCCCGCGGGGCCGACATCGCCACGCTGGACGCGGACTATGATCACCGCGCGTTCCGTGACGCCGTCGCGGGGCACGAAGAGGACCCGGAGGGGGGCGCCCGCTGCGCCATCTGCTTCGAACAGCGGCTCCGCCGGACGGCCGAAGCGGCGCGGGACGGCGGCTTCGCGTGGTTCTGCACCACCCTGACCGTCAGCCCTCACAAGAACGCGGACGTGCTCAACGAGATCGGCCGGAAGCTGGCCGGGGAAGTCGGCGTGCCCTTCCTGCCGTCGGACTTCAAAAAACGGGACGGCTACAAACGGTCCCTGGAACTGTCGAACGAATACAGCCTTTACCGCCAGGACTACTGCGGATGCGAATTCTCTTCCCGGGCGGAAGAGAGCAAGGGAGGCTCCTATGAAGCATAAAAAGAATGCGGACGAATTCCGCAAAATGATCATGTTCACCCTGTCCATCCTGATCCTGCTGTCTCTGACAGCGGCGTTCGGGTACACCTGGGTGAACCATATCAACGTCGGCATCATCTGGGCCTTCTTCCGCAGGGGCAACTACCTGATCTTCACGCTGTACTTCGCGCTGCAGTACGTGCTGTCGCGCATCTACGGTGCTCTGAAGATCGACCTGTACCGGGTCAGCGACATCGTGTACTCCCAGGGTCTCACGACCCTGCTGGTGGACGTCATCATGTACGCCATCATGAGTCTGGTCGCCCGGAAGATGGTGGCCGTGGCGCCCGTTTTCATCCTCTTCCTGGTGCAGATGGGCATCATCGTCATCTGGGCCTATCTCGCGGCGTTCGTCTACCGGAAACTGTACCCGCCGTACCGGCTGGTCATCATCTACAGTTATCACTCCGCCACGAACCTCGTGCGGAAGATGTCCGCCCGGGACGACCGCTTCATCATCTGCGAAGCGGTGAACATCGATCAGGGTTACGACTATATCCGCGAGCGCATCATGGAGTATGACGGCGCCATCATCTGCGACATCCAGGGTTCCCTGCGCAACGACATCCTGAAGTACTGCTACGATACGGGGAAGCGGACCTACGTCACCCCGAAAGTCTCCGACATCATCATCCGCTCCGGCGAGAACCTGCACGTCTTCGACACGCCGCTGCTGCTCTGCCGCAACACCGGTCTCACCTTTGAACAGAAGGTCCTCAAACGCATCGTGGACATCTTTCTGAGCCTTCTGGCGCTGGTCCTCACGAGCCCCTTCATGCTCATCACCGCCATCGCCATCAAGGCCTACGACAGGGGCCCGGTCTTCTACAAACAGAAGCGGGTCACCAAGGACGGA
>JAGACE010000204.1 GCA_017614275.1 Clostridia bacterium
CGAAGAGGAAGTCGCCGCGCTGGAGAAAGAGCTCCTGGACGCGCAGATCGAAGGCTGACCACACACCGAAAAGACCTCAGGCAGTGCCTGAGGTCTTTTTCTTTTATGCAAAGGCTTTCTGCCGGAGCTCCAGGGCTTTCAGCAGGATCCGCAGCCGCAGCTGCACGTCCGGGTCTTTCAGGTCTTCCCGCAGTTCCTTGCGGATGCGGGACAGCCGTTCCAGCAGGGTGCTGCGGTGGATGTACAGTGCCTCCGCCGTGGCGGTCACGTTCAGGTTGTTCCGGAGGAAGGTGTCCAGGGTCTCTATGTAGCTCGTGGCGGAGCGGGCGTCGTGTTCGAAGAGGCGGGTCAGCCCCTCGGGGAAGTACATCTCCAGCGGCTGATCGCCCGGGGCGTTGATGATGAGCTCCTCCAGCGCGTAGTGCTCGAAGAAGCAGAAGGTCTCCTCCGGATCGAAGATGCTGCCGTTCTCCAGGGCGATGCGCCCCTGCGTGTAATACCAGCGCGCCGTGAACAGGTCGGCGAAGGGGGAGCTGATGCCCACCCGCACGCCGGTGCTGTCGAACTGTTCCTCCAGCAGCCGGATGAACTCCCGGCGGGCCTCCGCGCTGTTGTCCAGCAGATCGGAACTCAGGAACAGGACGATGCCGGTCTCATGGGAGAAGGCGATGCTCCCGGGATACAGGGCCTCCACCTGCTCGCAGACGTAGGAGGCGGGGACTTTGCTGAGCCGTTCCGAGGGCTGCAGGACGATGCATCGCCACTGCGCGGGCAGGTCCATGTGTTCCAGCCGGAGGCGGTCCTCCGGGTCCACGGGCATGTCCTCCAGCAGGCTCTGGAACGTCTGGCGCAGGATGCTGTGGCCGGAGCTCATGTAGCGCGTGTGCTGCTTCATGGCGAGCATCAGGTAGTGGGCGAAGAGGCGGATGATCGGCTCGTCCCCGGGCCGGTAGTCCCCGCTGCGGTATTCCAGGGTCAGGCTTCCGGCGTATTCGTTCAGGTCGAAGAGATTGTAGCTTAAGACCGAGTTGCCCAGGATCTCCAGATGCATGGGATCGGTCTCGTCGGTCTTCATGTCCGTGACGCTCAGAAACTGGTTGAGCGCGTTGATGCTCAGCTTGTCCGCGCCGCCCTCCTCGAAGGCGATGGACTTCCGCTCGTCCTGATCATACCCTGCCGTGGCCACGTAGCGGAGTTCGGAGTCCAGCACCATGACGGGGTTGCGGAACAGCCTGGAGGTGAGCTCCGTCATCTCCTGCAGGTCCGCCGTGGTCTCCACGATCTGGTGCAGCTGTTCATACCAGAAGCTGTACTTGTCGAAGACGGCCGTGACCGCGTTCATCAGGGTGAAGGCGTCCGCTTTCTCCCGCAGGCGGATGAGGGCGCAGCGGTCCAGGTACTGCCGGGCCAGCGGCACGTTCCCCGTGCACAGGATGACACAGCCCTTCTCCAGCTTCAGACGGCGGGGGAACTGTTCCCCCGTCAGAAGGTAGAGGTGGCCGGCCTGCATGGTGCCGGAGGGGTCCAGGAAGAATTCCGGACGACGCAGGTTGAGTTCGCTCGTATGGTACCCCGACAGTTCTGCCGGGAAGGATTCATTCAGGTTCTCGAACAGGATCTGCGCGTTGAGTTTCATGGCGACCGCTCCTTTCGCCTTTATTATAACGAAAACGCGCCCGCGGGAACAATGCGCAAGGTCGACAAACTTTCCGTACGTCACCCTACAATGTGTAGGGGAGAGAGGGCAAAAGACAACACCCTTTGTCGGATGGGCGATTTCCCCGCCCGTTGTTATAGTGAGGGCGGTAACCACCGTGCAACAGACAACATAAGGGAGGAACACATCATGGCATTGAAAGACGTCATTCCCTCGAGCAAGTGTGTCGAGACCGCCTGGGGGAAGCTCATCAACCAGAAGGACGCCTACAACTTTGGCGTCCGGCACATCGCCGCGTTCTCCGCGAACCTGTTCCAGCTGATGCGCATCATCGAGCCGGACTGGGAGAAACGGACCGCCGCCATCTCCGAGACCGCCTACGGCTTCAACATGGCCGCCTGTGCCGGCGATGACGACGACCTCTATGTGAACGCGTACTATGACGAGTGGAACATCCCCGAATTCTGCGAGCGCTCCGCCTGGCTCGGCGCCATCTGGGGCGACTCGGGCGATGAGTATGAGAACATGGCCGGCCGCGTCATCCAGTTCACACGGAACCGTGTGGAGAAGGAACTCGACACCTGTCCCTGGGACATCGTCGGCTCCGAGATGTGCAACATGACCACCGGCATGTTCACCGCGAACTTCGACCTGACTTCGGTCGACAAGAAAAACGAGGTCTGTCTGAACATGTGCGAGGCCAGAGGCTGCGGCGACCGCCACTGCCGCGTCGTCGCCGAGCGCAGAGATGTGACCGGCCTGCCCCAGCAGGACTGGCTCTCTCACAGAGAGCAGCCGGAGTTCCCGGTCCACAACACCCCGGAAGAGCGGACCGTGCCGGAGGGACAGATCCTCCGCAACGGCAAATACACCAACGCCTTCGGCGAGGAGAAGTCCTTCGACTGGTGCTACAACTGGGTCATGCAGATGGGCTGGGTCTGGAGCATCCAGTTCCCGCTGGTGGCCATGGGCG
>JAGACE010000205.1 GCA_017614275.1 Clostridia bacterium
AATCTTCGTCTTTTAACCGCCAATCTTCCTCTTTTTTCCGCTTATTTTTCTCATTTTACCGCCCAATTTCAACGAATTGCCATTTCAGTCCGTACGAATATGCCCCCTTCTGCTTCCCAACTTGGACAAGTTCCGGCCTAAACTTGTCATTTCTCTTATTTGGTACGTAGATTTCAGGCGCTTTTGACTGTTATTCTCGAAAAACTACGGACTAAACGCTCCATAATTCATTTTTGGTCCGTAATCCCTCCCGCTTTTTCCCCTCTGCGCCGGAATTCCTACGGACTAATAGCACATTATTAAAAATACAGTCCGTAAATCGCCACGGGAAGGAAGAAAATGGAGACAGTTCCTACGGACTAAGGAAAGCATTTTCAAGGAACAGTCCGTAAACCAAAGGGACGCGAGTATCAAAAAGCAACAAATACACCATGACGCGAGTATCAAAAAGGACTGGGTACATCGTGACGCGAACATAAAACAACGAAAGCACCATATTGAAAGGAGAGTTTGCATGGAACTCAGTTACATTGACGAACGGATCAGAGAACTGGAGGAGGTGTCGGGCCGTCTTGCGAAAAGCATTGCTGCGGCGCCGCCCGGCAGACTGCGCATCTCGCACAGCAAAGGACGAATCCAGTACTACAGGACCGGTCTGCCGGAACTCTGCGGGGACGGCATTTACCTCAGTCAGGAGTTTGAAGACCTGCCGCAGCAACTCGCTCAGAAGAGTTACGAGGAACGAATGCTGAAATCGGTCGAAGAGGAATTGAAAGCCTGGCGGGCGCTGCGCCGGCTGCTTCCCCGTCTCAAGTATGAAGATGTGTATGACGCACTGTCGGAGGAACGCCGGTTGCTGGTAACTCCCATCCACATGACCGAAGCGGACCTGCGCAGAGAGTGGGAAGCAGTGAAGTATGAACCTGGTTATTACAAGCAAGACGCGCCGATCTTCATCACAGACCGCGGCGAACGGGTTCGCTCCAAGTCCGAAATGCTGATCGCCAACCTTCTGAACCGGCTCAACATCCCGTACCGCTACGAATACCCTGTAGCGATTAACTACAAGGGAAAAGAACGCATCTTCCGACCGGACTTTCTCATACTGGATGCTCCGAACCGCCGGGAAATCTTCTTCGAACACTTTGGCATGATGGATGAGCCGGAATACGCAAAGAAAGCGTTTCAAAAAATGAAGATCTATGAGGAGAACGGGCTATATGAAGGCTCGGGCATGTACTACTCCTTCGAGTCTTTACACTCCCCGCTCGACACGCAGTTCTTCGAGCGCAGGCTGGAGCGCATCCTGATGCAGCCATTCGGAGGAGTACCGGAACAGTTCCAAACCTTCCAAATATAAACGCAAGCCCCGCTACGCGAAAGCGCAAGCGGGGCTCGTCAATTTACAGTTTATACTCTCTTGTACTCCCAGTGTTTCTGAGTGCAGACGTTTTGGACCACAGCGCTTTGCTTCGGGTCGGAGGTGCAGTCGACGATCATCTCGGGTTTGATCGTGCTGACTTCCCAGAGGAACAGCATCTCGTTCGACAGGTCCATCTGCTTGTAGTAACAGCCCGGAGCCTCCCGGACCAGCTGGCTGTATTTCGTGCCCGCCAGGTCCACGGTGTCCACGCCGTAGATCTTGTGCCGGTATTCCATCGCCTTGCAGGCAGCGGCGAAGCCCTTGTCGGACCCGACGCCGACGATCACAACTGTCATAATGATCTCCTTAGGAGCTGAGGTCTGTCACCTTCAGCCTTTGTTGTTCTTCAGCAGATACAGCTGCGTCCCGTAGAACGGGTTGGCCGTGGTCATGTACAGGCCATGGTCCGTGGGCGCGAAACGCAGGCAGCCGTAGTTGTACAGGTCACCGAAGCCGCAGTCTGTCACATGCTCCCAGTGCTCGCCGTCGGAGGTCTTCAGCAGGTGGAATCCGCCCGGATCCTTGCGGACCGTCTCGGAGACCTTCCAGTACATCTTAAGGCCTTCCTTGTCGAACTTCTCGGAGAACTTGCGTTTCGGCGCGGCCGGAGCGTTCGCTTTGGCAGCCTTCAGCCCTTTTACGACCTCCAGGGTCTCCTTGTTGGCCAGAGACTTCACCAGCCGGCCGCAGGCGCCGAGTTGAGCTTTCCAGCCGGCCAGACCCATGTGCAGCAGGTTGCCGTTGGTCAGGCGGGTCAGGTAGTTGTAGATGACCTTGGAGTCCATGGTGCCGATGTAGAACTCGCCGTTGTACACCGCGCTCTTCCAGACATACTCCACGCAGGTGTCCTCCACCAGTTTCGTAAAGCCGACGCACTCGTCGAAGCGGCCGGTGGTCTCGTTGTACTTCCAGATCTTCTGCGCGTGCTTGATCGTGTCATGAACAGGCCCGACAAAATTGGACAGCTTGAAGTCCGGCTGCGTGATAGAGAGCATGCCGGAGATGCCCATGATCTCGGACGTGATGGTGTTGTCGATGTTGTAGCAGTACAGCGAATCGTTGAACACGCCGAACGCGCCGACGACCGAGACGATGCCCTTGCCGTAGTCCAGCGTATTGCCGGCCGGCGTCTCGCAGATGCCGGGATAGTTGACCGCGTTGCGGCCGACGATCTCCGTCCAGACCCAGCCGTACTGGTTGGCCTTGCCCTTTTCTCCGCGCTTCGCGGGATGTCCCTCAAAGGCGATGAACCCCGCCGAGCCGGGCAGCGTGACATACAGAGAGCCTTTGAACGCGACCATGTCCCAGAAGGGGCTGCCCGCCGGGCTCTTCACGTGGCCGTCCGAGGCGTACTCGATGAAATCGTGGTAGTCCGCCACATAGTCCCACTTGCGGTCGTCTTCGTCGTCCTTGACCATGACCGCGAGTTTGACGTTGTCTTCATCGCCTGGGTCCAGTTCGAACTTGCTGTCCGCGCCGGCGAAGTACAGCTTGCCGTCCAGGATGGCGCAGGCTCTGGAGCAGGCGCCGTCGGTGGTCTCGTAGACCGAGGTAACATTGTCGTCGAGGTCCACTTTGTAGATGTGGTTGACCTTGTCCATGTTGACGCCGCGGTACGTGGTGAAGTACAGATCGTCGCCGAACAGGATGACGTTCCGGAAGGACACGTCGGTCTCAAAGATCTTCGTGAATTCGCCGGGCTTGTCCTTGTGCATCTTGTAGATCTGCCCGCCGAGGCCCTTGGAGGGATGCGGGATCTCGTTGTTGGAGATGACGTCCATCATGGCCTCCACCGTCTCCTGCGAGATATTGAGGCCCTTGGCCTTCAGCCCCGCGTTGATGATGGTGACCACGGCGCCGATGGTGTTGAACCAGGTGCCGATGTAGATGTAGTCCCCGCGTTCCGCAAGCGACCAGCCGTAGCCCTGCTGGCGGTCCCCTACGAGGCCGTCGACCTCTCCGGGCTTGCCATTCGGGTTCGTGATGCGGATGACAGTGTCATTGGATTTTACTTTTAATGCCATAGAGTGCTCCTTTCCATACATCGCATTCTCTTACTCTTTTAGTTTACCAAGAATTCGCTCGAAAAAAAACAACAATTCATAAATAATCCAAACCTATACATGCACAGCATTTCCCTTTATAATAAAACCGTAGGAAAACCGGAACGGCTGAAACATGAGCATTCAGAGAATCAGGAGGAAATCTATGAAAAACCAATACCCCGTCGTGTTGCTGCACGGCATGTTCGGGTTCGGACAGCAGGAGTGGACCGAAAACGTGCTCCCCTATTTCGGACTCTGGAACACACACATCCGGAAGATGTTCGAAGCGGAAGGCATCCGCTGTGTATCGCCCTCCATGGGCCCGTATACCAGCGCCTGGAACCGCGTATGTGAAGTGTATGCCCAGCTGACGGGCGGCACCGTGGACTACGGCAAAGTGCATTCCGAGAAGTACGGCATGGAGCGCTACGGGCGCACCTTCGAGGCGCTGCTCCCCGAGTGGGGCATGCCGGACAAGGATGGGAACCTCGTCAAGATCAACCTCATCGGGCACAGCTTCGGCGGCATCACGTCCCGCCTCCTGACAGAGCTCCTCATCAACGGTTCGGAAGAAGAGCGCGCCGGCACACCGGAGAATGAACTCTCCCCGCTCTTCAAGGGCGGCCATGAGAATTTTGTCCATTCCATCACCACGCTGGCGGCGCCGCACAACGGCGTCACGTGCACGGAGAACCGCACGGGCAAAGTCATGACGGAGATCTGCATCGCCATCTGCAAACTCTTCAACATCGTCGACGCCACGCCCCTGCAGCGCATCTATGACTTACGCCTGGACATGTACGGCATCACGACCCCGCCTTCCTCGCGCAAGTTCAGCTACAAAAACCAGTCCCCGGCCATCCGGAAATACTTCTGTGAGAACCGCGACAACATCATTGGCGATTTAACGCTCCGGGGCGCCAAAGAAGTCAACGCTCCGGTCCACTGCCACGAGAACGTCTATTACTTCTCCTACCGCGGTCAGCGGACCCGTCCGGTCCTCGGCGGCCTCCTGCAGATCCCCGGACCGCATTCCTTCCCCATCCTGCGCATCCTCGGGTTCTTCATGGGCATCAACTTCCGAGGCATGCCGCAGAAGGACTGGCTGCCGAACGACCTCATCATCAACACCGAGTCCGGCACCGCGCCGGAGAACGAGCCCCGCACGGACTTCGTCTCCAACGACGCCTGCAAGCCCGGCATCTGGCACGTCATGCCGCTGGAAGTCAAGGACCACATGTCCTACCTCGGCTGGGCCGAGACCAAGGAGGACTTCCGGCAGTTCTACTGGGACATCTACAACCGCGTCTCCAACCTGCCGACTGTCGACAAATAAGGATTTCCGTGCTCGTGCAGCGCAGTGGAATCCACTTAATTGAAAAAAAGGGACTATGAAACGTTGTTTTGGCGATTCATAGTCCCATTTTTCTGCAAAACAGCCCTCATTCCCTGTTAATACATCGAAAAAAGGACTACAAAGCCAAACAATTAAAGATTATAGTCCAAAGAAAAACAAAATAATGGTAAATCG